>JAYEFS010000438.1:0-7811 GCA_034658695.1 Methanobacteriota archaeon
GGCAGGAGGCATTGCAGACCCGCCATACTCAGAAGACCTTATGGATGCATGTTACAAAAACGACCCCCCTGAGGTCGTATGCAACTTCATCCGCACCACATGCATGAAGGGTGAGCTGAGTGGAGTAGGATCCTCGGATGATGGAGAAATCGTGGAATATGCATGGGACTTTGACAACGATGGCGACTATGACGCATACGGTGAAACCGTTTCATACAACATCGTTGGAACTCACGAGGTGAGGCTTATGGTGACGGATGATCTGGGACAGACCGCTAATTGCACCCTAACTGCGACTGTGACCCCCGACCCGGACGCTGTCTTGAAGGCGGACGGGGGCGATGGACCAGTCAACCTTCCGGTAGGTGGGAAGACGGTAACGTTCGATGGAACTGGATCTAGTGCGGTGTTGCCTGCAGTGATAGATGAATCACTCTGCAACTTGGTCATACCAGGTGCAGGCACCTACACCGGGTTGGGACCATGGGATGTCAACTTGGACTTGCCCTGTGGCACCAGTATTACTGCAACCCTGACTGTGGTGGACAATTTTGGATGTGAAACCCAGGACACTGTTGAGATACGAGGTCCGGTATGTGCAATACCAACGCCAACACCGCCACCATCTGAAGTGCCAACCTCAACACCAGTCGGAATTGTCGCGCTCGTAGGCTTGCTTGGCATTGCTGGTGGGATCAGGCTGCTGAATAGAGGCAAGAGGTCATAGTTTACTATGAACTATAGAGGTGCGGTCACAATATGCCATCATTTTGGCGGTTATGTGAACAGACCGATACCTTTATATAAGATGGAGTAACTGATTGACAACACATGTTTCCGGGTTCACAGAACTCGGATGGTGTATGACAAAAAAGAAAACGAAGGTGTACAAACAAAGAAAAGCGACGCGAACGATAAGGTCAACGTCACCACGCAAACGTTTCGGCATGTTTGCGTGCGATGACGTTGTCCACATCGCATAAACGTTAATTGTATGCGATGTGCGGATAGGTGATGAACATCTTGCAAACAGGTTACAAAACCTGTGTTGCTTGTGCGCAAAAGACGCACATTAACAGATGATGGAGAAGAACAACATGAACATAAAAAAAATGGTTGCACCGATTGTAGCGATTATGATGGTTGCAGCCATCTTTGTAACACTGGCAGCGGCGTTTACGGCGCCAAATGCCAACGATGATAGAGTGGAGTTCGAGTACAGTGAAGGTAACTGCGACGGACTCTACGTGAACGAGCGATTGTGCTATCCAGATTGGGTACCCACGCTCAGAATTTATGGTGAGGACAGTTATGATGCGGCATTCCCGTACACTGATCCGGAAGCACCATTCGACCCGACAAGCACAGAGGCACCGGGTAAGGACTTTGTGGTCTTCAACCCGGCATACATTGCCGAAGACAGGTACTCTGGCATGATCAGTGTCAGTGGTGCCAATGGTAGGGAGAAGGTCTTTGTCAGGCAGTGGTATGTGCCTGAGTATCCGGAGCCACGAGGCGATGTCTGGACGTCACAGTCAACTGTGTATTCAGCAGATATCGTGACCGAATACAGTTTCATGCTACTCAATGCACAGAATATGCCAGCACCCGGAACCGCACAGGAAGGAACCGGTGCATACTGGACGCACTTCTGGCTACCGATAGGAAGCGATGGGGATCAGATCGGTCTCGATTCGTTCAAGGTTGAACCATCCGGCACAAACAGGATGGTGCAGCTTAAGGCGGTTGGCGACTTCAACGGTGATGGTCGGAAGGATATCGATGTCACAACAAGGGACGAGCTCTTTATTGACCACGCTGATGGCTGGTTCCAGTTCCTTGACCATGCGATACATGTGACCGATATCACATACGATAGCGGTGGAGATGTACTGGATGCGGTAGTCGATCTATACTACATCGGAAACCGCAACATCAATGAAGTCACTACAAACGATCTGATCAAAGCCAATCTGCATCTTGATATTGGCGGACAACAGGTCGTTGCAGGTAGACACACTCATGTCAACGGCGGAACTCCAAGTTTCACACTTCCGTGGTACCTCACGGTCGAGTCTGTGAACTTCGATGGCGTCTATGTTACGGTCGGACGACTCCTCCACACGGGTGAGACGTTCTTCGTTGATGGCGCAGAGTACGACATCTCAATGATCTACGGACCAGCGGATGACGAATTCAAGTACATAACGATCAGAAACCCGACACCGAAGTGTAATGGTCAGGGCAACATCTGGCTTGACGATCTGTCAATAGGCAAAGAGTGTGTAGACCCGTGCACGGTTATGCCGATGCTTCCACCGTTCAACTTTGACGTTGACGACGACGGATACACAATGATCGACGATATCAACCTGCCTAACTGCTACACGGATTGCCCGAATGAGGCATGCGACATCTTCCAGGACGACACAACAAAAATCCTTGATCGAGACATTGACCGTGACACGCCACTTGAGGTCATGTGGGTACAAGAAGAGATCGAACCAAGGTTCCACACGAGCCTTCTGGAGATTCTGAAGGAGCCTGAAGAGATCTGGCAGTGGATACACATCCACATCATGCCTGACGCATACACAGAGATGTGCTACCCACAGTTGCCTGATGCTAAGGTATGTCCAGGGTGTAAACCATGCGCAGAACAGCTTGGCGACTTCCTGCTTGTAAGCTCGTGGGAGGCACCAAACTCATGCGGCGATCGGATGAAGTTCGCTTATGATGCAGCCGATCCAACGGACATCTATGTGAACGAGCAGAATGATGACGGCACTGATAATGATCGGTGCGGAAAGAACAGCGTCAGAGTCTATGGTGAAGGCAGCAAGGATGCGAAATTCCCGTACGATGACCCGGAGGGACCGTTCAACAAGCTCTCAGCAGATGCACCGAGAAAGGACTTCGTGACCTTCAACCCGGCATACCTTGACGAATACGACCATAATGGCGTGATCAGTGTCAGTGGTGACAATGGCAGGGAGAAGGTCTTTGTCAGGCAGTGGTATGTGCCTAAGTATCCTGAGCCAAGAGGCGATGTCTGGACGTCACAGGCAACAGTGTCATCAGCAGATATCGTGACCGAATACAGTTACATGCTGCTCACTGCACAGAATATGCCAGCACCCACAACCGCACAGGAAGGAACCGGTGCATACTGGACACACTTCTGGCTGCCGATAGGAAGCGAAGGATCCCAGATTGGTCTCGATTCATTCCACGTCGATGTATCTGACACGCCTAAGGACCAGATGGTGCAGCTCAAGGCGGTTGGCGACTTCAATGGTGATGGTCGGAAGGATATCGACATAACGACGCGGGACACGCTCCTGGTCGATCATTATGGCTGGTTCCAGTTCCTTGACCATGCGATGAAGGTAACCGATATTTCGTATGACAGTGCCGGACACGTTGTAAAGATAGTTGTTGATCTCTATTACATCGGAAACAACAACATCAATGAAATCGACGCTGGCGGTCTGACCGGGGATCTAATTACATCCAATTTGAATCTTGGCGTTGGTGGACAACAGGTCATTGCAGGTAGACACACCCATATCGTTGGTGGTACCCCAAGTTTCACACTTCCGTGGTACCTCGAGGTCGAGTCAATCGGTCTCAATGGCGTCTATCTCAAGGTAGGACGACTCCTCCACACGGGTGAGACGTTCTTCGTTGACGGAGCAGAGTACGACGTTGCCATGATCTACGGACCAGAAGCAGACGAATTCAAGTACATAACGATCAGGAACCCGACACCGAAGTACAATGACGTACCTCTTGACGATCTCTCAATAGTCAAGACCAGTGTTAGTAAATGTGACGTGCTCCCGATGCTTCCACCATTCAACATGAATCACAGTATTGTGGATGACATCGGAATCCCACACTATTGTCCAAAGGATGGCGGCAATCTGATCTACGGCGACTACATACAGGATGAGCCAACCGGCATACCTTCCTGCGCTGACACGGTCGAAGAGAGAATCCTTCCGCAGCCAGGAGGTCAATTGGAGCCACCATTCGTGAGCTACTTCAACGAGGAAACGACTGAACTGCGGTTCAGAACGAACCTGCTTGAGATACTCAACGAGGGTACTACCACCGAGAGTTGGAACATGCTCTGCATATTAACACTTCCGGACATGTACACAGCGATGGTCTACCCGGACGTGAGTGACTTCGACTGTGGCGACTGCTCATGCTGTCCGAACAAGTGCGCATGCTGCAACCGCGATGCAGACTTCCTTGTGACGACGAGCGGACCGAAAGGACCAGTGACGTCGCTGGATTTGATGGAAGGCGATGTCGATGGTGACGGACATACCGACATCTCAGATGCGATGCTGATCGCACAGCACACGACGCACATCATAACACTCAATGCAGATCAGCTGAAGTGTGCGGACACGACCGACGACGGTAACGCCGATATCTCAGACGCTATGCATATCGCACAGTACACAGTAGACCCAACTGGATCGCTGAACGTACTGTTCAAGCCTCTGTGGGAATCACCCGCAGATGACGACATGCTGCAGCCAGTCCCGTAGACGACGTCTGAAAACAAGAGTTAATGTGGTGTTCTTCACACCACATTCTCTTACTTTATCGGAGGAAAACGATGAATAAACAAAACATTTTGAGACTGTTGGTTCCAGTGACCCTGCTGGTACTGGCAACGGCTGTAGCCAGCTTCCCAGCGGCAGCAGCGCAGGTCTCGATCGCTGACGCATCTGCGGCGCAGGGTGCCAAAACAACCACAACCATTAGCATAACGCAGCTATCCGAACAGCTCGGTGGTGCAACAATTGTACTTACGTACGATTCTGATGTGGAGGTTGTCTCTGTAACTGCTGGCACAATGGGCGATCTTGCTTCGGTCGGAATCGACAACGCCAACCACAGGACAACAATCTCGTGGACAAAGGCTACCGGTGTAACCGGTGATCAGACCCTTGCAAATGTTGAACTGAAGGCTCTCGGATCCGGTGGTGCAACGAGTCCACTGGATATAACGGTCACCAAGTTCGTTGACACGGGTAATAGCCCGATAACTGTGACCGACAGTGACGGAACGTTCACAGTCGAAGGAGGCGGTCAGCCACAGAACGCTGTGGTCTCAATCGCTGACGCATCTGCGGCACAGGGCGCCAAAACGACCACGCCCATCAGTATAACGCAGCTATCCGAACAGCTCGGTGGTGCAACAATTGTACTTAAGTATGATTCTGATGTGGAGGTTGTCTCTGTAACTGCTGGCACAATGGGCGATCCTACGGCCGGCATCGACAACGCCAACCACAAGACAACAATCTCGTGGACAAAGGCTACCGGTGTAACTGGTGATCAAACCTTCGCAACTGTTGAACTAAAGGCTCTCGGATCCGGTGGTGCAACGAGTCCACTGGATATAACGGTCACCAAGTTCGTTGACACGGGTAATAGCCCGATAACTGTGACCGACGGTGACGGTACGTTCACTGTGGGCACGTCAGACGCCAAACCACAGCCGCGCATCACAGCCCCGGCAGATGACTCAACAGTCACTGGCACGGTTGCGATCAAGGCAGTGGATGACAGCGGCGAGGACGACATCGTTCGCGCAGTCTTTGAGTGTTCCACCACGGAGACGTCGTGGACTGAGATCTGCAACGACGCTGATGGCTCTGATGGATGGGGCTGCAGCTGGGACACAACCGCTGTGGCTGACGATGATTACACCATCCGCGTGACGATGTATGACGCGGCAGACCAGAACGGCAAGAGCGCAATCTCGGTTTCGGTTGACAACCTCGCCGATCCTGACTACGAGCTTGACCTTGACGCCGGATTGAACCTGGTATCGATACCAAAGACGATCAACGGCACAAACGACGCAGAAACCGTCTTTAGCCTGGACCCGTACGCGGGTGAGTTCTGTGTCTACTACAACGCGTTCACGAAATCCTATGACGTCAACCCTGATGTTAAGCAGTGTCGTGGTTACTGGGTGTTCAAGAATGCGGCAGAGACCGTCGGCGTGAGCTTCGATACCGATGCAGGCGCTGCATCTCAGAAGCTCTACGAGGGCTGGAACATGGTTGGTCACATCAGCCTGGAAGCGGTGCCGATATACGAAGAAGGCAGTGATTCCGACTTCGGATCACTCACCGGACTCGAAGAACCAGAGGAGAGTAAGCTCTACAGACAGGTATGTGCATACACGCAAGCCGGTGGATGGGAGTACTACCCAGCCGGTGATCTTACAGAGATGACTCCGGGCATGGGTGCCTGGATCCTGGTGAAACAGGACGTCATGATGTACGGAATGCCATAGAAGAGAACGTAAACGAAGAAAGGATTGATTTCATCCTTTCTTTATTCTTTTATTTTAATTAGGTAGGTGATAAACATGAAAGTAGGTAATACACTGGTTATTCTCTCGATACTTCTGACTACACTCTCAGGATTAGCGGTGATTGCGTCAGCAGAGGATGAACAATCGCCCGATGATCTGACTATGTTCTTCGGGAATGTCTCGCTCGGTGGTGAGTGGGCTCAACTCGGGACTGAGATCGTGGCTTACATCGATGATGAACCGCGTGGTAATGTTACGATTACTACAGAAGGGCAGTATAGATATCTGGCAGTCAGTGGTGATGAATCCGACAACGGTAAGACGGTAACCTTTAAGGTAGCCGAACTTGACGCTGATGATGCGAAATGGACCGTGGACTGGGTGCCAGGTAGCACCCCTGAATCGGTGCGCCTCAATCTTCACGTAGGACCTGCGCCCACAACCCCTGCACCAGCTTATGGCGGCAGCGGTGGTGGTAGCGGCGGATCCGGATTATTGCCGGCGACAACGTCAACTGACGAGAATGCGTCAGCAGTATCAGGAGAGGCTGGATCGTCATCGACTTCCTCGACTACAGAACCGGTAACTTCGGAGACAGAGACCACAACAACCCCGGAGGAACCTGGAGCAGAGTCTGACGATGATTCTGGCTTTCTCTCAGGATTCGGGATGATACTTGCGGTGATAGTAGTCGCTGGAATAATTGTAGCTGTGTATCTGGTCAGCAAGAGAAGCTGATGAACCAGTGTAATTAAATAGTATGCGAGTTTTTCGCCATTGTGGTGTGGTGATTTAAGCTCGGCATACTTCTTTTGGCACGTCTGTGCCCCTTTTTTTGCAGTCTGTTTGTTTTGTGGATTTTATATTTTACTATAAATTACTATCTGCCCATGGCGTGCGCTTGTGTAACTCCTTGTGCAACGTGTATTCGCTATGCTCGGACATAGGGTGATGAAAGGATGTGTATACCCCGTACTGAATTGGTCCTATTTTTGGTAACTACTCACCCCCTCTAATCGGGGATACCGATAGCGAAAAGTTGTTTGCCTGCTTTTTGAGAAGCATTGACCGCCGCAGTCTTCCGCAGTCGATTTCACCAAATCACAAGACCGAACAGCAGCAAATTTTAGATTACAAGCAAAGCCTCTTGATAGTGTTTCAATGGGGGTGAGTAGTTACGATTTTTACTGTTCTGACGTTTTCTGTGGTCGTTAACGGTAGTTCCCTCGCGTATGTGAAAAAACGCGGGCGTATCTCTCTCAACTTTGCGTCTCTGCACCTTTGCGACCTTGCGTTAGATCAGAGGAACGCAAAGACGCGATGACGCAAAGGCGCAAAGATTGGAAACCACAGAATCCATCAGAATCAGGATTTTTGCATCAAATACTGAACGAAACAAAAACGGGATCAGTTCGGTGTAGTGGTTTCATTAGTCCGATTATGAACCCCGCCTATCAGT
>JAYEFS010000439.1:0-7808 GCA_034658695.1 Methanobacteriota archaeon
CACATGCAACAACCGAGCCACAAACAGGGCACACATTCCTGCCGTGATCAGGACCTGTGTTTTCGATGCAATCCGGGCATCTGCTGCCGTAGATTTTGGTCAGGTTAGTTACCTCCAGTGCCGGTGCGAGAGTCATGCGCAACCTCTCTGTGCCTGCCGACACAGATTAACAAAAATCAGCGTAATCCGTGCAAATCTGTGGCTAAAATGCGTTTTTTTAAGCCACTGATCAAGACTGATTAACACAGATTTGAGGGCTCTGTGCCATATCTTATTAAACATCTTCACCTCTCTGCCGTTTTTCGCAGAAACTCGTATCCGAACAGAGATACCTCACATTCCCGGTCGCATCATCGATTATCTCATCCAGAAACGTATCAGAACTCCCGCACCGCTCGCACGCCTTCCCGCCGAAGTCCTCAGTCTCAAACCTGTAGTCCTCAAATTCGAGCGGCTCAACCGGGGTGTGCGGCGGAATTGCATAGATCCGCTTCTCCCTTCCTGCGCAGAAGAGGTGGAGCACGGGTGATCTGTGCAATCTCGGCACATCCCATCTTGGAATCGGGCTTGGATCCATCAGATGCCTGCTGTTTACCAGACACGGGTATCTTGCGCCGATCGTGATTTTGCCGTGTTTTACGATGTCCTCGTACAGATGCAGCCACATCCCGCTGTAATCCTGTTCTGCATGCATCCTCCGCGTCACCTGCTCGGAGGGCTCAATCGTTCGAAGGGGTTCCGGAAACGGCACCTGAAATACCATGATCTGCGCCTCAGTAAGTGGCTCTTCAGGGATGCGGTGCCTTGTCTGGATGATTGTGGCACGTCTCGTGTCACTCGTTGTTTCAACCCCTGTCATGCGCGAAACAAGATTGCGGATGTTAACTGCATTGACACTCTCGTCGCTGCCCTGATCGATCACCTTCAGGACATCGGACTTTCCGATGATTGATAAGGTGATCTGTATGCCGCCTGTGCCCCATCCCTTTGCAAGCGGCATCTCCCGTGAGCCAAACGGCACCTGATATCCAGGAATCGCTACGGCTTTCAAGATCTTCCGCCTGATCTCCCTCTTTGTGAACTCGTCGAGAAACGCGAAGTTGTAGCCTTCCGGAGCTCCCGAATCGGTTCCCGCAAGAGTTGATAGTTCAGTCATCCGAAACCTCCCCCGCACCATCACCCTGAACAGCCCTTATCCGGTCCAGACTCGACTGGAATGTAACATAGTGCGGCAGTTTCAGGTGTTCCACGAAACCCATTGCGTCGATGCCGTCGATATGGTACAAAACAAACTCCTGATCCTCCGCAGGCGTTTTCGGTTTGGATACTCGCATGGTTCCATCGAGTATCGACATGGATATCGCTTTCTTCTCGTTCTGCCCGAATACCAGGCCGTATCCAAGAGAGAACCTGTTATCCGCAGTTATTTCGGTAGCACCAACTCCTGAGAGTATCCCTTCGCATTCTGTGACCGGCACATCGCCAACGCTCACATCGTTTCCGGTGTACGGGTGTTTTATGCGAAGCTGCACATACCCGACCCTCAGTTCGGCAATAGTCGGATGCACCGAGCCGTAGCCGCGAAGCGAACTGTATGCGAGCGCAAGCATAGCACCGGTCTCGCCCCGTGCGAGTGTTTGCAAGCGGGCGGAACGTGGGGCAGGAAACCTGATAGACTCCCTGGTTATGTCATACGGTTCATCGTGTGCATCGTCGCTGGTTTCATCGTCAGCAGATACGTCTTCGAGCAAACCATTGTCTCTTAAGAGATCTGACACTTTCTTAAATTTCGGGATATCGGATTTTTCCGCTCCAAATTCACAATCAGAATCAACATCAACATCAGCATCATCTGCCACATCCCGTTCCTCAAAATTGAGGAGGCGCTCTGTATAATCGATCGATGGGCCAAGGATCTGCCCGCCTGGAATCTCCTTGAACGTAGATGAGATCCTGCGCAGCACGAACATGTCACTCGTATCCGAAGTTTCAGAGTACCCAATCCTCGGGAGTGTTGACCGGTATGCACGGATCAAAAACGAGGCAGCGACTAAATCGCCGTCTGACTGCCGGATCGCAAGAGCTGCGAGCTCTGGTGCATAGAGTCCGCCTTCGCCCATCACTTGATCAACAGAAAGCCGAAGCCGCCCCCTGATCTGCGAAACTTTCATGGGATGTGCGCTGCGGAGTGAATCAACCAGTCTACCCGCGTTCTTTATCGCTTCGCTTCCACCTTTAACAAGCACGTAACCCAAGTTATATCACCCTCATAGTGGTTGATCGGGGGATGCATGCCATCCTGCCCGCGTTATCCGAGAATATCAGATCAAGACCGAGTGGATAATCTTGCATCGCAAGGACATCCTCAATTTCAGTCTGTTCGATGCCGCTTACACCGATCATGCGTTTATCCACAATGCCAGGTCCTGAAAGTTCAAGAAAGATATCCTCCCGGTCAGCTCCTACCGAACCTGTGTCATAGATCACAGTTGCGCTCTCATCAGGATACTCAAGCGTGCCCACTCTTGCGCCCGGTATCAAACCATGAGAAGAGCCCCCGCAGACCAGTATAAAGTCGGAATTCTTGAGTCTCGACTCTTTGCTCCCGGTATTTGTCTTTAGATACTCTGTTACCTGAGTCCCCTGATCAAGAACGCAGAAACTCACTTCATGATCCAGAAGTGTCATGAGCAAGAGCAGAGGATACCTGTTTGCAACGGGGGTTTTGATCCTGATATCAGGAAGCGTAATGATGCGGCCGGGATTTGCCATTGCATCGAGAAGAGACCGAAATATCCTCTGGGAGTCAAATACCACCTCAAATGCCGGGTCCCTCATGCCATCACCTCAAAATCCACTTTTGTGGTCGCAACATTCGCCCATGTCTTCTGCAACTCTTCCTTACGCCGCACTTCCTCGCTTATGAGCAGATCAATAATCTCTGGCGTGAGGGGGTGCTCCGCTTCAACCGCTGCATCCAGAATCGCACCTGCGAGCGCAGCTTCCGGATCCTTTCCCATGATCATGGCATAACCCAATTCTTCGTCGATCCTGACCTCTGCCTCGGTTACCAGCACCTCGCCTAAGTTGAAGACGCATTTCTCGGCAGTATCCTTAAAACGCATCATGATCATGCCACCCACCGGTTTCTTGATCACCTCAACCGCAGTATCCGCAAGTATCCGCTCAGCGATCCCGCAGATCCATTCGCTGTTAGCACGTGCGATTAACTCAAATCGCTTATCCCTGTTCATTTCAGAACCTCTTCTCCGATTACGTGCGCCCTGATGGAGTTGGACGCCCATTCAGAAAGCATAACTACAATAAATATTATGATAAGTATGGTTAGCATCTCATGGTATCGAAACAGCCTCATCGCCATGATCAGTTCAAACCCGATGCCGCCTGCTCCGACAAGTCCGAGCACGATAGATGACCTGACATTGATATCGAACCGATAAAGCGTGGATGCAACAAACGAAGGCGTAACTTGTGGAATAACCGCATAATGTACCGCTTGCAGTTTGCCTGCTCCAACCGCCTCGACAGCTTCAACAGGTCCCGGATCCACCTCCTCAATCGCCTCGGCATACAGTTTCCCGAGCATCCCGACCGAATGGATTGCGAGTGCAAGTACGCCTGGAACCGGACCCAAGCCCACCGCTGACACAAAGATGAGCGCAAAGACGATATCAGGTACCGTCCGTGTAAACGCGATAATGCTTCTCGCAAATACCTTCACAGGTTTTGACGGCGTGATGTTGTTTGCTGCAAGCAATGCAACCGGTACAGACAACGCAACCGCAAAAATAGTTCCCAAAAATGCCATCTGTATCGTCTCTATGGCAGGCATTATCAGCGGCAGAAATGTATCCCATGCAGGTGGGAACATGCACCCGATGAAGTTGCTGAGGTTTGGAACCCCCGCGATCAGATCTCTTATGGAAAAACCAGTGCCTATTACGCTCCAGATAAAAAATAAAAGAAACAGAACAGATAGTATGTACCTATTCTTAAGCATCGTTACTCCCATAGATGACCTCGAAGTCATCATCCGAAAGTTTCGCATCGCCATCATAGACGATTACACCGTCCCGGACTCCGAGAACCCGTGTGGCATACTTTCTTGCAAGTTCCGGCTGGTGCAGGACAGCAAGCGCACTGATGCCGTTATCGACCGAAATCGACCTCAGATGTTTCATCACAACCTCTGCGGTCGTCGGATCAAGGTTTGCGACAGGCTCATCGGCAAGCAACAGGCATGGATCCTGCACAATCGACCTGGCTATCGCAACACGCTGCTGTTCTCCGCCGCTCAAGGTTCCCGCCCTGCGGTCTGCCAGATCAGATATCCCAACCCGATCCAAAGCTCTGTGCGCCATCTCGACATCGTTGTCTTCGAATCTGCGCATCAGACTCCGGATCATACCGATTCTCCCGAGTTTGCCGATCAACACATTTTCGATGACCGACCGCCTCTTTACGAGGTTGAAACTCTGGAATATCATGCCGATCCGCCGCCGTACCTCCTTGATCTCGCCTGCATTGCTCTGTGTTATATTTAGTGAACTTCCATTGTCGGTAAGCACGATTTTCCCGCCGTCTGGCGTTGTAAGACGATTTATGCACCGCAAAAGTATTGTTTTTCCAGTGCCGCTGAGTCCGAGTATTGCCACAAACTCGTTCTCACCGACACTGAAATTTATGTCCCGCAAGAGCGGCTTCCCGTTAGGGAGTCTCTTTGAGAGATGCTCTACTGTTAGCATGTCACACCTGCTTGGATCGTTCAGATTGCTCAGATGTATCCAAGCGCCCTGCCGATTCCCCGCACGTATTCGTACGTGCTATCATCGATCGCCACATACATCTTGTTCTTTTCCCATTTGCTCTCAAACGCCTTCATTGCCTCAGGATCCTTCTTTGGCATATCAACAAACGCCTGCTGGATCCGTTTCTTCAGTGCCGGATCAAGATCGCCCCTAACTGCGATGGGCGACTTCGGGATCGGGTCAGATGTCCAGATCACGATGAGATCGTCAGGGGTTGCAGCACCGCTCTCGATTAAGCGGTTGTATCCGAGGTCATATATCGCACCTGCGTCCACATTCCCGGATTTCACTGCAAGACCTGATGCGTCGTGCCCGCCTGCAAACATGCATGTTTTGAAGTCGGTATCAGGATCGACACCCATCGAGAGGAGATAGCCCCTTGGAATCAGGTTGCCTGATGTTGAGGCAGGATCAACGAATGAAAATGTGATCTCACTTGCGTTAGCAAGCAGGTCATCGATGCAGGTTATGCCAGAATCGGGATGCGTGACGATGCAACTGTGGTATGTTGCGACATCTCCTGTTTCTGTGCCGCCAGTAACGATTGCTTCTGCCTCCGCCTGTTCTACGGCTAATACGTACGAAAAAGGACCGAAGAATGCGACATCGATCTTGTCTGCGCGCATAGCCTCAATAACTGACGTATAGTCGGTAGCTGTGAATGTCTCAATATTCATTCCGAGTTCGGTCTCAAGATAGCTCTGCACCGGACCGAACTTCTTTAATATCTCAATCTGATCCTCAGTCGGGATGAGCCCGATTTTAAGTGTCCCTATTGTCTCTTCATCAGAGGGTTTCGCTTTCGAATCAAGACACCCTGATGATGTTACACTGAATGCGATCAGCATGACCAGCGCCACACCGATTCCAAATCTTTTTACTAACGTTATGTCCATTTTATACCTCCTTTTTTCTCACCCGGGTCGTATCAACAACCAGTTTCTGATCGCCGCTGGGGAGCACCCGGTAAATCCGCAAACCCCCTCTATCAATCTCTATCAGGTTATAACACTGCGTCGTTCTCGCCTTGATCTTGTTTGAACAGGCAGTCCCGGCATTCACGACGAACATCCCATTCAGCCGCCAGACCCAGGGCACATGCCTGTGACCACAGAGCACGAGATTAACGCCGCACCTGTCGAGCAGTTCAAGCACATCGCCTGAATCCACAGGAATCTGCTCCTCCCTGCCCGTCATCGGAACCGGGATCAGGTGATGGTGGAGCGCGAAGACCTTGAAATTGTCCGTCTCGAAACTCTTCGCAATCCAGTCATACAGATCCCTGCCAACATGCCCGTCATCAATGTCGGGCTGGGACGAATCCACCCCGACAACCGTGACGCCGGACGATACGTGACACGAGGACCGTGCTCCGAAGATATCCTCGAAGAACAGGTACCCGACGTTTCTTGAGTCGTGATTTCCGGGAACAATCACCTTGTTTTCGCAATCGATCTTGTCAATCAACTCTTTTGCATCCGCAAACTCCGGATAAGAGCCGTTCTGGGTCAGATCCCCTGTCACGACCACAATATCCGGAGCGATCTCATTTATATTCCCTACCACGCTTTCTGCAACATCAGCGAGAAAGTGGGCATTCGATACGTGGATATCCGAAATATGCACGATCCGTGTCATATAAGTCACTCCGAGACCGGTATGAAGTGCACCTCTGAAACGATCGCCTGCCCCTCACTCGAGAGCACGAAGTCGAGGAACGCCTGCTCATCCGCGTCCGGCTCGCCATCTGTAATCATTAGCAGCGTTCTTGAGATTGCATACTCGCCGCTTCGGATATTCTCGACTGTGACGATGGTGCCATCGAGTCTCACAGCCTTAACATCGGAATCGACGTATCCAAGAGATAAGAATCCAATTCCATTCGCATTCCCAGCGATGGTTGTTCGCACTTTTCCATTCGAGTCCTGAATGATCGCGTAATCCGTGACTTCTGCTTTGATGGGCTTCAGAACCGAGGTCTCGAAGCAATCCCTTGTCCCTGAGCCCTCTTCTCTTGAAACCACCATGATCTCTGCGTCCGCGCCTCCGACCTCCTGCCAGTTTGTGATCTTGCCGGTGTAGATGCCCTGAAGCTGTTCCATCGTGAGATCGCTGACCGGGTTGGATGGGTGGACAACAATGGCGACGCCATCCTTTGCAATGCCATGAGTCATAAGATTCGGGTAGGACTCCCTCTCGGAATCCTTCATGTCCCGGGACGCATCTCCGATGTCCACTGTGCCGTCAGCAACCGACTTTACGCCATGCGAAGAGCCGCCTCCGGAGACATAAATGTGACTGCCCGGATGCGCCTCCATGTATACACGAGCACATTCCTCTGCTATCGGAAGAACGGTTGTCGATCCTGCGATCTGCAATTTCAGCGATGAAGAAGCGTCATCATCGCCATCATTACCGCCGATGCAACCTGATCCGAGCAGCGATGCTGTAACCACTGCAACGGTCAGGATAAATGTCGCCACTGTTGTATGTGACGAAAAACTATGTGTTATGCGTGATTTCTCCATTGGGGTATCACCACACTACCATAGACAACGAGCGTATATGTAGTTTTTCCAAATAAATATATAGATGCTACATAGTAGCAATGGTTCATCGGTATGGTATATAATCAGTGGTTGGTCAGGTGCGTGCAGAGATTTCCTGAAGTACACAAGGGAATGGTTGCGATGACCTGTTGCTGAGGTGATGAACGCGCAGAAGTCTTCCGCGCACCTTATCAAGTAGAGAGGCGCCAGAAAAAAATACTGCTTCTGATGGATTCTGTGGTTCTTTAAACAAAGCTGTCAACGGCGCGAGAGCGCGAGCACAGAATATTTTCGCTCTGTGCGCTCTGTCTGTTGACAAGAAGCTGCATCACAGATTGCCTAACCGGCTACCCCCTCCATTCGGGGTAATCCTACCGCAGAATGCGTGGGTGGCAACGCCCACGCAGTATGCCTGTGGAACAACGTGGAA
>JAYEFS010000440.1:0-7775 GCA_034658695.1 Methanobacteriota archaeon
TTGCGTTCCTCTGATATAACGCAAGGTCGCAAAGTCGCAGAGACGCAAAGTTGAGAGAGATGCGCCCGTGTTTTTTGCATACGCGAGGGAGCTACCGTTAGCGACCACAGAAAACGTCAGAACCAGGGATTTTCGATTGTGCCGTTTATATTATCTGCCACATGCGGAAAAAACTCTGTTTTCTCTGTTTACTCTGTGGCTATTATTTGTACCCCCGATCTGAAGTGAATACCTTTATCGACTCAATCAGAATCGATCGTGAACTCGCAGTAAGGATCACCAACGCACATCTTCCGCCTCCGGTTGAGTCGTAATTTGCGGTCGATCGCATGCACCATGCCTGTGAGATGGCACTCGCAGACGAGGTCCGGAGAACAGAAACCTCCAAGCGTGTCAGAGTATGGGCAGTTCATGACTCTCAATACGGATTTTTTGCCTGTGCCGATCAGTTCAGCCTGTATGCCTGAAAGCAGGCACATCAGCTCAATTGTGCTCAAACCCAAAGCGTTACTATCTCCGCTGCTCTGCAGATTCGCTCCATCTATAATCCCGGTCTCGTAGCATGCGCTACGGATGATCGCACCCCCGTCCTCTGATTTGCTGATCCTCTCGAGCACGTGCCAGAGAATCTTCTCCTGGGTGCTGCTCTTGCGCCACCTCTTTTTAGATGTTATCCCGATCAGTTTCCAGTTTCTGGCAAACGTTCCGTACCGGCTGGACACGTGGTGATCGTTTCCCATGGTACCTATGACCTGATAGCCGAGTACAGCATGATCATAATGCCGGGTATCTCGATTAACAGCGCAATCACGCGTGCTGTCGATTCCTCGACATAGTCAGATAACACCAGTCCGGAGAGCACATCGAAATTGCTTCCGAATATGAGTATGAACATTCCGATAGCGAGTATCAGAAGGTTTCTCTGGTGCGTATGGGTGTAAGCCTCGTATATAAACAGTATAAACGCCCCGCCGATCAAATATACGATCGCGGCCAGTATTGCTTCAATTCCTGTGATCATGGTAACCCCTTCACTTCTTCTCTTTCCCCCTAACGGTTGAAAATTCCTCCTTATGTCGTTTTGTGGTCAGAATGGTGCTCGAATCGAGAACACCGTCGAGACCGTTGATTGCATGCAGCACATGTTCCTTGAGCGAACCAATGTCCCGAGTGCGCACCTTGATGAAGAGATCGTACGGTTCAAGCAGTTCATAGACCTCAAGAATGTCCTCGATTCTCTTCAACTGGTTGATGATGGCGATTCTCCTCGACGATTCGATATTGATCCCGATGTACGCTGTGACATCCTGCCCGAGTCTCGCCGGGTCAAGGATGACTGTGAACCGCTCGATTACGCCGGATTCCCTCAGCCGGTTGATCCGGTTGTGCACCGTTGAAGGCGCAACCCCCAGCCCCTTTGCGATCTCTGTCGTGCTTGCCCTGCCATTGTGACAGAGATTGCGGAGAATCGAGCAATCGAGATCATCCATCAGTATATAATGGGTTATCATTGATGATAAGAATTTCGGACTGTGGGGCGGTGGGGTGACAACAGATGACGATGCAAGAAACGCGTCTCATCACTTCCCCACCCCCTATATTTTGGCTTGCTGCTCTGGATGCCGTTTAATGCCAAAATCACACGAAAACCATTCGTGTAGTCAGCGAGCTATCATAACATAATGCAGCCTTGTGGACCCGGGCTTGATATGAAAACACGAGACGAGACAAGATCAAACGAAGGTGATATGCCATGAAACGAGCAGTGATCATTGCAAAAGGCGAGGTTCAGAGGGTTGAATATAGGGATACTGTGGAGAAGATCGCCCGCAAATTGAATTTGACCGTTTTTGTCGAGAATCTGAAACCGTATGATGTCAGAATCGTTGCAGAGGGAGGACAAGATGCACTCGATTTATTCATAACGCATATCAGGATAGGGGAGCATCCGATAACTCCGATATCTGTTGAAGACCTCGATGTCAGGTTCGAGGCGGCGACAGACGAATTTGAGTACTTCGAGATCGAACGAGGTGGCTGGCAGGATGAACTCGGAGAGCGGCTGGATGTGGCGGGTGCGCTTCTGTATCGGTCTGTGGAACTTGGAGAGAAGTCGGTGGTGATTGGGGAGAAGATGCTTGAGAAGCAGGACGTAATGATCGACAAACAGGGTGAGCACACCCAAGTCATCACAGAGTTCCGTGATCAGACGCTGCAGGGATTTGTAACTCCGGACACGAAATACGGGAGAATATCTGATAATATGGGGCGTCTCATCGATGGAATGCAAAACGATCGGAGGAGACGTGTGAATCGATGGCGAAGCTGACAGACGCGATCATCGAACTCGCGAGATCCCGGGAACAGAAGTGGCGAATCGGCTTCAGGACACTTTTTTTCGAGCTTTCAGTCAACCTTCGATCCAGAGCCTTTGTCTTAAGAACGCTTGTATAACATCGCGTGTTACCTTCTGCTGGTAACTTATTTATTGTGAGTTCCCCAATGCTTCATCACCAACTTTACTTGCGTTTCACCCAACCACCTCCCGCGCTCACTCAATCGCATGACTGCAATCCCACGGATGCTCCCGACTCCATTCGGAGGCGATAATGCCAGAGCTTAACCAATTCCCCATCCTCACCACCCCCGGCTTCAAATATCCGAGAGCATGCAACCCAGAACCATGGCACCAGATGAATTGGTTCCCATCGGTTAAGAAATCTTAAAGTACAGCCAGGTTTCAGATTCCTCTGATCGATATGCGATACAATCCACAAAAAATCGAGGAAAAGTGGCAGGAAAAATGGGACCAGGAAGGGATATTTCAGCCGGAAATATCTGACAAAGAGAAATATTTCATAACAATTCCATATCCTTACTTAAATGGTAATTTGCATGCGGGTCATACCAGAACATTCACCATAGGGGATGTTATAGCCCGACACCGGCGAATGCTTGGACAAAACGTCCTCTTTCCGATGGGTTTTCATGCAACAGGCACTCCGTTAATCGGACTTGCTGAATTGATCGCAAAACGCAATCCTGAGACAATGCGCGTCTACACAGAGCTGCACGGCATACCAGAGGACTTGCTTGAGAAACTTGACAGTCCTGAAGCGCTTGCCGCGTATTTCGGCAGAGAAGCAGAGGCTGCGATGCGTTTGATCGGTTATTCCATCGACTGGCGACGAAAATTTACAACGATCGACCCCGCTTACAAAAAATTCATCGAATGGCAGTTTGAGAGGCTACACGAGCTTGGTTGTGTTGTGAAAGGCTCGCATCCGGTGAGGTGGTGTCCGAATGACAGAAATCCCGTCGAAGATCACGATCTGCTCAGGGGCGAGGGCGCAAACATCCTCGATTACACCCTTCTCAAGTTCAGACTCAAATCGGATGCGTCGAATACATCGGGTGAACCGGACGCATCGGATAAATCGAACGAATGGATCCTCCCGTGTGCAACGCTGCGTCCCGAGACCGTATTCGGTGTGACGAACCTCTGGATCAATCCGGATGTTGTGTATGCGAAGGCACGTGTCAATTCCGAGCAGTGGATCGTTTCTGCGGAAGCGTACCAGAAACTGACCTACACCGATAAAGAGGTCGAGAGAATCGGGGAGATCAGTGGGCGGGATCTCATCGGAAAGACTGTGGAAAACCCGGTGATTGATCACGATGTGCTGATTCTGCCTGCGAGTTTCGTTGACCCTGCAAACGGGAGTGGTGTTGTGATGAGCGTGCCTGCGCATGCGCCTTACGACTATCTGGCGCTACGGGACCTCAAAGGAGTTGAGCTCATCGATTATGGCATTCTCGATCTCTCTGATATCGAGCTGATCTCGCTAATTGCGGTTCCTGACATGGGTGAGTTCCCTGCTGTTGAGATCGTGGAAGAACTCGGGGTTAAGGATCAGTCGGATCCGCTTGCAGAGCAGGCTACGAAACTCGTCTACCGCAGAGAGTTTCATCACGGGGTGCTCAAAAATAATACCGGGGAGTATGCGGGAGTCGCTGTTTCAAAGATAAAGGACATTCTGACACGTGATCTGATCGAGCAGAACCTCGCAGATATATTTTACGAGTTCAGCGAACTGCCTGTTGTCTGTAGATGTGGAACAACCTGCGTTGTTGCGATGGTCAAAGGTCAGTGGTTCCTCAACTATTCAAATCCGGAATGGAAAAGTAAGGTATATGCCCATCTCGCTCGTATGCAGATCCTCCCTGCTGAGCTGCGCATCGAGTTTGAGAACAAGATCGACTGGCTCAAGGACAAGGCGTGCGCCCGCAGAAAAGGGCTCGGTACGAGATTGCCGTGGGACAACGAGTGGCTAATTGAGTCTCTTGCCGATTCAACGATCTACATGTCATATTACATCATCTCAAAGTATATCGGGCAACTGGACGTGGAACAACTCACGCCCGAATTCTTTGATTACGTGCTGCTCGGAAAGGGGAAGATCGACAACATACTCGTTGACCATGACCTCACAAGGCGGATACGCGATGACTTTGAGTACTGGTATCCCGTGGACCTCAGGTCGTCGGGCAAGGACTTAATCCCGAATCACCTCCTCTTCTTCCTTTTCCACCACGTAGCCCTCTTTCCAGAGGAAAAACTGCCGAAAGCGATCGCAATCAATGGTTTCGTATCTCTCGAAGGCGAGAAGATGAGCAAGTCAAAAGGTCCGCTGCTCACGCTGAAACAATCGGTAGGCGAGTATGGGGCAGATGTGGTGCGGTTGTACATCCTGAGCACTTCCGAGCACACGCAGGATGCGGATTGGCGTTCGGAGGGCGTGGAGAGCACACGGAAGCAGGTGGAGCGGTTCTACAATATCGCATACGATGTGATCCGCATGCCCGAGCCAGAGGCAGAGGCAGATTGCGAACCAAAGGTCATTGATCGGTGGATGATGAGCAGACTTCAGCACAGAATCGAAGAGACCGAAACAGCCCTCTCCGTGCTACGCACAAGACATGCGCTTCAGAATGCGTTCTATCTGCTGATGAGCGATCTCAAGTGGTATCAGCGCAGAGGCGGCATATCCTCGATGAAAGAGGTCATGAACGTCTGGATTCGGTTGATGGCTCCGTTCACGCCACATATCTGCGAAGAGTTGTGGGAAGCAATCGATGGCGATGGATTTGTCTCGCTTTCGGAATATCCGGTTCCAGATCCTGATTTAATCGACAGCAATTCCGAGCGGGCAGAGAAGCTTGTCGAAGATACGCTCGATGATATCGAGGAGATCACCAGGGTGGCAGGGATAACACCAGAGAAGATCACGCTATTCACAGCCCCTCTCTGGAAGAATCTTGTACTGAAGCAAGCCTTAATCACAAAACAGTCCGGAAAACTGGATATGGGCGCTCTGATGAAGGAATTGATGGCGAACCCGGAGATTAAGAAGCATGCACGGGATGTTCCGAAGTTTGCGCAGAAGTTAGTCCAGGATGTGCAGAACTGGAACGACGAACAGGTCGCATACTCCCTTGCGGGCGTGGATGAGCTGGATGTTCTTGCCGAGGCATCTGAGTTCATCGGAAAGGAGTTTGGCTGTTCTGTTGAGGTTGTGAACGCCGATTCCGCAGGAGATGATATTGATCCACAGGGTAAACGGAGGTTTGCAGAGCCGGGCAGACCCGCAATATACATAGAGGGGCAAAAGTGAGATACCTGGGGATTTTTGTTCTTTGCGCCATCCCCCCGAATCCATGGATCGAGTCCCATAACCCGCACACTCATCATTAAATACAATACAGCCAATATTCTACTGATGACCACGTCTCAGCGGAAGATCGAGCATCTGCAGATATGCGCCACAAAACCGGTTGAAGCGCATGTCTCAGCCGGGTTCGACGACATCAATCTTGTTCACTGCGCACTCCCCGAGATCGACAGGGATGCAATCGATCTGACAACGGAACTGTTCAACAGGCGATTGAGTGCGCCGCTTCTGATCGCATCGATGACCGGGGGGCACCCCGACACATACGCGATCAACAAGTCTCTTGCGCTCGCAGCGGACCAGCTCGGAATCGGGATCGGTGTGGGGAGCCAGCGGGCTGCGCTCGAGGATCCGAAGCAGGAGGAGTCGTTTCGGGTGGTGCGCACCTGCGCCCCCGATTCGTTCATCCACGCCAATATCGGGGCTGTGCAGTTGGGAGAGTATGGAATTGCGGGCGTTGAGCGTGCAATCGAGATGATCGACGCTGACGCGATCGCAATTCACCTCAATTTCCTGCAGGAGGCTGTGCAGCCAGAGGGTTGCACGCAGGCATACGGGTGCCTGGACGCGATAAAAGAGGTCTGCAACGCGACCAAGATTCCTGTGATTGTGAGGGAGACTGGCGCAGGAATCTCGCAGGAGGTTGCGGCAGCGCTTGCGGGCGCTGGTGTTTCTGCAATCGATGTCAGCGGCGCAGGCGGCACGAGCTGGGCTGGTGTTGAGTATTATCGGGCTATTCAGCGCAGAGATTCCAGGTCCGCACACATGGGGAAATTGTTCTGGGACTGGGGGATACCAACGGCGGCGAGTATTGTGGAATGCTCGGATTGCGGAGTGCCGATCATCGCAACAGGCGGAGTTCGCACAGGACTTGATATTGCAAAGTCACTTGCGCTCGGCGCATCGGTATGCGCTACCGCTCTACCACTGGTTGCACCTGCGATGAAAGGTGCTGATGCGGTCTTTGACCGGCTCTCGTGCATGATCTCCGAGCTTGAGATTGCGATGTTTCTCTGTGGGTGCGCCGATATTTCCGATATGACTAAGGCTCCGGTCGTGGTTGGGGGGCGGATCCGGGAGATTCTGGACGCACGCGGGTTTGAAAGGGAAGTCCTGCGAGACGCGTGACGGGTGAAATATATCTATATATTAAGACTGATAAGAACTGATGGGTCCTCCTGAAAGGTTCTTTGTGGAAGGAACGGAAGGTCTACTGAAAGGAGGCGAACTTGAATGAGCTGCAAAATGAGCGAAGATTGTCATAAAGATATAATAACCACAAAACCAATAATGGCGATTCCCAACTAATGGCGTGTTATTTGATGGAACGTAGTGAGAGGGCAGATAGACACACACCCCTCACGTCCTGTGTTCCAGCAGAAGCGGGGGCGGGGTTATGAGCTGTTCAAACCGGAAGAGGTGCTCTGCCATCGCACAACAGCACATATATACATCACCCCCGTTGATCGCTACGGCAAAACGTCATACATGCGTAAGAACGCTGGACGAAATACGAAAAACAAACAAAGGAGGATTGGAAGATGTCTGAATGTACAACTTACGCAAAGTCAGGAAAGCCTTTTCGCGAAAGTTGCGCACCACATCTCTTAAACCAATCATACATCAGTAACTAACATTTACATGGACGAAATCTTCATAGCAATCGGACTGATCATCTTTGCCGGACTGGTGGCAATAGAACTAAAGATCACAAGCGCAATATTCGAGATCATTGCCGGATGTATGGCAGCCAACTTTTTCAATTTCAGTAGTGCAGAAGTAATCAACGTGCTGGCGGACTTCGGAATCCTTGCCCTGATGTTCTTTGCAGGTCTCGAGATAGACTTTGATGTATTAAAAAAGAACGTAAAATGCAGCATGGTGGTGGGCAGCGCATCCTTCTTAAGTCCATTCCTCGCAGTTTATGTAATCACACTGTGCTTCCTGGACTTCTCTTATGAGCAGGCGCTCCTGGCAGGCATCGCCCTCTCGACAACATCAATAGCCATCGTTTATCCCATGATCTCAGGATCATGGGATAAA
>JAYEFS010000441.1:0-7773 GCA_034658695.1 Methanobacteriota archaeon
TAATTTAACGCAAAGGCGCAAAGGCGCAGAGACGCGAAGAGTGTTGCCAATCTCAATCTTCGCGTCTTTTGCGTTGTTGCACATCCAACTGACCATTACGGAAATCACTGGATTTCCAGACAGTGCCCTGCCAGCCTGGTTGGGGAGTTGTACACCTCTGTTTCAGAGGATGTTTCCGGATTTTTTCGCAACTCTTCTTTGACTCGATTTGCGAATACAAAGATACATTAGATTGCAAGAGATAAGTGCCACCATGATAACTGTTGCAGTAACCGGTGCACGTGGGCGCATGGGCACGCTCATAATCGAGAACGTCAACGCCGCACCTGATATGGAACTTGTGGCTGCATTCGATCTCGTGGAGATCGGTGCGCTTGCAGGCGTGGGAGATGTGTTGGTATCAGACGCAGGCGATATCGACGCAGTGCTCGGAAATACTTCGCCCGACGTTCTGATCGATTTTACGATCGCAGATGCCGCTGTTACGAACATCAGCGCCGCTGTTACGAATAATGTAAACCTCGTTGTCGGCACAACAGGGCTTGAGCCATACCGGGACGAGATTGCAGGAATCGTAGCAGAGCGAGTCTCTGCGGTGATTGCGCCGAACTTCTCAGTCGGCGTCAATCTCTTCTGGAAACTGCTTGCGGACGCTGTTTTGTACATCAGCGACTGGGACATCGAGATAATCGAGGCGCATCACAGAAACAAGAAGGATGCACCATCTGGAACCGCGATGCATGCGGCTGCGGTAATGAGCGACGCTCTCGGTGGAAAGGAACTGGTGCACGGGCGCGAGGGTCTCTCTTTAAGGGGCAACGAGATCGGGATGCATGCTGTGAGGGGCGGTGACATCATCGGCGATCATACTGTTCTCTTCGCAGGAGATGGCGAGCGAATCGAGATCAAACATCAGGCGCACAGCAGGCAGGCGTTTGCAGGTGGCGCAATCAGAGCAGCGCGGTGGGTCGTTGGTGCGCCGAACGGCATCCATGGCATGGACACGGTGCTTGGGATATAGCCGCGGCGGTTCCGGATCGCAAACAAAATGGCTCTCTGATATATCGAGTGACAGTTCTGCTGAGCCATGTAAGATTACTGATTCTGATGGCTTCTGTGGTTTCCAATCTTTGCGCCCTTGCGCCCTTGCGTCATCGCGTCATCGCGTTCCTCTGATATAACGCAAGGTCGCAAGGTCGCAGAGACGCAAAGTTGAGAGAGATGCGCCCGCGTTTTTTGCATACGCGAGGGAGCTACCGTTAGCGACCACAGAAAACGTCAGAACCAGTAAGATTAACCATCTATTCAAGTACTCCGGTATCGGTTTTGCAGAGTTTTCGGTCAGTTGAAAAATATAATGAACCGCAGATAAACGCGGATGAACGCAGATTTGTTAACCCGGTATCTGCGTAAATCTCGCGGTTTTATATGTGGATATATCCACAGTGGTGAGTAAGTACTCGGAATTGGTGTCTGAACGGATTCCGGGGGCGAGGTAGCTGCGTGGGCGGTAGATACATACGTACAATTGGTATAATCACACTAATTACGTTGTACCCGTCTTAAAAATATGTATCGGGCATGCGCAAGTGTTAATAGTAAACAATTTAGCATCAGATAATATAGCAAGTGGTCCGGAGGCAACCATGAATCGCTACACCAACTACATCACAATACTTTTGATCTTGCTATTTGCAGGGGCAGTATCTGCAGATATGATACAGGTACCAGAGAATTATGCATCCATTCAGGATGCTGTGGATTGCGCAGAAGCTGGCGATACCATTCATGTCAGCAAGGGAACATACCGTGAACACATAGTAATCGATAAGCCCGTGATACTGCTTGGGGGTTGTGCCGCAATCGACGGCGGTTGTGAGGGCGACGTTGTGACCGTGAAAGCGGATGGCGCCACCGTCTCCGGCTTCACCCTTCTGAATGGGGTTGCCGGCGTCAATATCTCGGCGTCCGGCAGCATTATTGAGAACAACCGGATCAATGACAACGAGTATGGCGTCGTCCTGATGGGTGCCAGTGATGGCATAATCACAGACAATATGATCCGGGGCAACACGCGCCACGGAATCTTTCTGCAGAAAGCCAGAAACAATGTGGTGATCGAAAACCTGGTAACGCGGAACCATGGTTGCGGTATTCACCTCCAAAATTCCACAGATAACATCCTGACAGATAATGTATTTTCACACAACCTCGAGCCGCAGAGCGTAACTGATGATGCCAAATCGACAAACAGACACGACATCAATATGGTGCAGTCCGATGGCAACTATATCAAAACCGATGCGATCGGTCACGTATCCGTCCCCCGGTCTACCGGAACCATCATTGACGGCGATGTTGTTGATGATAACCGGTATGACCGCGACGCAATCGGTGTTATCGGTAAAGCATCCATCCCGCATCCTGGCGAGACTGTCATTGATGGCAATATTGTCACTGCTGACCTGTGTGGCAGCAACATCACCAATGAGACTGAACATATAACCGGTGACGGTGACGACAACAACAGCGACAGCGATAACAGCACCAAAGCCAAAACCGATGCGATCGGTGAGATCGATAGCGATGTGCTCGACAGGGCATCCGTCGCCCAGCCCACTTGTACCGTTGTTGATGCGAAAGGGTTGCGTACAGGTGAAGGCAGAATCGCAGTCTCGTCAGTAGATAATACGACTAAAGATATAAGTAGCAACAACGTTGTAGTAACAGACACTGGTAAAACATTGTACGTACCCACCCAGTATCCGACAATACAGGCTGCAATCGACAGCGCAGTCCATGGAGACACGGTATACGTGTTCAACGGAACGTATGTCGAGAACATCGTTGTGAACAAGAGGATTACGCTGCAGGGCGAGGGCAGGAGTAACACGGTGATTGATGGCAATGGCAGTGATGTTGTGAATATAAAATCACCTCATGTTAACATCAGCGGATTCACGATAAAAAACGGTGGTTATGGAATTTATATGGTCGTTGGCAGGGATTGCAGAATAACGGATTGTGATATACACTCAAACATACACGGAATCTACCTCTGGAGAGCATGCAGAGGTAACGTGATAAGCGATTGTATTCTGCACTCGAATACCGCTAACGGGATTTTTATCTTCATGTCGAGTAGCAATAACAGCATAACCGATTGTACCGCGAATTCAAACGGTAACAATGGGATCATGCTGCAGAAATTCTGTAACAACAACACTGTTGTGAACTGTGATACCAGCTCGAATCAGCAGAACGGCATCTGCGTCTTTCAGATAGGCAGCGGGAACACCATCCGGGACTGTACTGCACATTCAAACAACGTAAGCGGGATTGCGATACAGAAGTCCAGCAACAACAACACTGTTTTGAACTGTGCCACGAACCTGAATCTACAGAGCGGCATCTGTATATTCCAGGTATGCACCGGAAACACCATCCGGGACTGCAGTTCGCACTCAAATAACAGAAGCGGGATCTTGATACAGAAGATATGCACCGGAAACACGGTTGTGAACTGCGGTACAAACTCGAATCAGCAGAACGGCATCTGCGTCTTTCAGGTGTGCGACAACAACCTGATAACGGACTGTAGCGCCGCACAAAATGCCGTCAGCGGCATCTTCATATCTCACGCATGCGACAACAACATGGTTGCGGGCTGCGACGCATCGGAAACCATAAACGGCGTCCACATATCTCATGCGAGCAGTGGAAATGCGGTTGTGGGCTGCGACTCATCAGAAAATACGAACGGCGTCCACATATCTCATGCGAGCACCGGCAACATGGTAACAGACTGTGACGCACTGAATAACACAAATGGCATCTTCCTATCTCATGCAAGCACCGGCAACACGGTAACAGGCTGTTATATACATTCAAATCTGCGACGCGGGATCTACATGGTGATGTGCAGCAAAGAGAACAAGGTGGCGGACTGTGTGGTGAATTCAACGGCGTATGGCGTGGTATTGTCAAGATCTAGCACGAATAACACGATAACGGATTCTAGCATAACATATTCCGGTATCTATGACTTCCTGGTAGAGTATGCGTCATCGGGAACTGCTATCAACACCGGATTTGACGCGGGCAGTGTCAGTGTCAGTGTCAGCCTTGCATCTATGCTCTCTGTTAAGAATTATCTCAATGTGCTGGTGAATGATTGTGGTGCGCACCCAATCGAAGGTGCCGACGTCAGCGTAACAGACGAAGGAAAGACGGTATACGCTTCATCCGGGTACGATGGTTCCGATCCGAAGACCGGTTCTGATGGGATTTGTAGCGGGATTGTGGTCACTGACCGTGTTTATTATTCCGGCACCCCGACAGAGAACACGACCCTCGTCAGTGCGAAGCACGGCGTATGGGAGGACGCAGATAGGGATGTGAATATGTCAGTATCGCATACCGAGGTCTTCACCGAGGCGGGGGTTGCCAATGCGACAGTGACATGAGGGAAATTGTATTTTTATCGATCATAATACTCTCGTGCATGTTATCAGCTGGCGTTTATCCGGTAGAGCAGGACGTATCCAGATACACCGGTCGCGACGATGCAACAATGATGCATTCGCTGGCAGAAAGAGCCGCAAAGATCGCAATGGATCGGTTGTCATTCGATAAGGGAGATTCAGATCTTCTTGTGCTGACGAATGCAGGACGCGTCACCACGGTGGGCGATCAGACCACAGAGGAATGTATCGACGCTCTAACCGCCACAACCGGCGCGTCCATCGGTAGAAGTAATCTGCTGCTTATTCACAGTATAAATGAACCACTCTGGTTTGCGTTCTGCAGAAAAGATACGAAGGACTGCCTTTACATCGTGGTCAACAGCAGCGCCCTCGATGAGTGCAGCACGCTCTGGGAATTCGGGATGGTTGCAGACGCATGCTTATTCGGTATCGCTGTACATGATGTTGATGCGGACCGGTTATTTGAGTCGCCCACGAGATGGGCTGCGGTCGTTGACGACCTCGGTAACGCGAATGCCGTGTGTGTGGTTGCGCTGACAAATGCTCTTGCCATGGATCCGCCAGCCAGCCTCATCGCATGCATGCAGTCACATACGGATATCACTCCGGAACTCATTTCAGGACACGTTCTTGCGGAATACGCAAGACGCGAGATGCCGGTTGAAAACCCGAGGTATCAAGAGTATATCGTAATCTCTCTTTTCGGATCCATGCGGGACGACGCGATCATGACGCTCCTCGACGCCACGCCCGGAAGATCAGGGCTCGTAATCAAGCAGAACGCACACTTGCAACCACCAGCAGAGAACGCGTCTATAATCTTCGTGTTGTGGAATAGCAGAATGAAACGCGGGGAGGGCATGGTCGTGGCGTACGATTACGAGAAGGTCGCTCGACTCTCTGGTGCCGTGACCGGGGATGGGACTGAATCGGAGGGTCTGCGCAGGCTGAAGACCGTTCTCTGGGAGATAGAACATCTCAATTCTCCAGAGTTGTTTGTTTCACAGGTTCAAACATTCAGAATAAATGAAAGACAGTTAGACCGGCTCACATCGTCCGGAACAGGCTCGCTTGCCGTACTGGGTGAACTGCCGCGGGCGATCCCATATCGCGCAGCAACAGAGTATGTGGACATGACCGGCAACGGTGCACCCCCGAAAAACATCAACATCAAACTGGAGGCGGATCAGACAAGCTGGGTTGAATCCCTGTTAACGAAGATCGGACTTGGCAGAGGCTGGGTCTGGAGCGGTGATGAGCCACAGAAGGGACATCAGGATCTGCAATCGGCATCTGCAATCATTGGCAAGGATAATCCCGCGATACTGGAGCTCTTAGCGTTCAGAGCATCAGATATTGCGATGGAGCAACTGGATTTTGAAAAGGGAGATTCTCACGTTCTCGCATTCACTGATTCCGGATACGTCGTGAACATTGGTGGTTACAGCACCGAGGCGTGTATCGACACCATAGCAGCAACAACCGGATGCACGGTTGGCAAAAATAATCTGCTTCTGGTGCACAGGAGTGCGGATATGCCGCTATGGTTCACGTTTTCGAGAACAGATACGAAAGACTTCATATATTTCTCTGTGAGAACGCAGAAACTGAAACAATATCTTGATATGGAACGTGAATCCGGCTACGACACCCACAATAACACGCTTCGGTCAGAGTTTATGGGGGCACCAGCAGACACACTCTTCATGACCATAGTCAAGCATAACGTCGGAATCGATGCGCTGGCTACCAATCCTGCCTCGTGGGACCGTATCGCAGGCGATATCAGCACAATAAATGCGATGGGTGTTGCAACCACAACCAACGCGCTTGCACACGATGTCCCGCCCGGTCTCGCAGCATGCGCCGAACTTCACACACGCATCTGCCCGGGAACGGTTGCCGGCTACCTAATCTCCAAGCATATAAAGAAGGATCTCCCGCTCCGCAACCAGCACGAGCGCTACATAGCGCTACCCATGTCCTTCGCATGCAAAGACGATGCAGTCATAACACTGCTCGGAACAAACTCCTGGGAACTCTTCACACGAGACCTGACATGGGCGCAGGAGGAAGCGCTTCTCCCGGCAGACAAGGCACTCCCCAGGAAGTCCCTGTTGCGTAAGATGAACTTCACGGATGAGCAGATCGACCTGATACTATCAGACGATGCGAACGAATACAACGCAACCGTTGAGATCGGGTTCTCGAAGGTCGCCGGACTATTCATACGATGGAACGAGACTACAGAGACCGGAGACGGGGTCGTTGTCACAATCGACATGGAAGAGATCAATGACTTAAGCGGGGTAAACTACAGCCCAGGTCCATGGTGGCTGTGGAAGCTTCCCGAGGACTCGGACCTATCAAAGACCCCGTTTACAGGTGAAAACGACCCCGACTGGAAATGGAAGGTCGAGAAATCCGCATGGATGGCGGAGCACCTGGATGAACTTGATGGATACGTCAAAACCATCAAGCACTTCAAGCTGAACAGCACAGAAGAGCTCCTCAGACTCGAATCAGACGAAGTGGACCCACTGGTTGCGGTTGGTGTGCTGGAGCCAACTCAACTGAAGTTGCCAAACGAATAGTTCATCTTGATTTGCGCCTCACAGTCCCGACCACTGCAATGAGTTCGGGGCATCATAATGCTGGAGGTCGGGCGGTCGGGGGTTTGGTTGGGGAGGTGGGACCCAGGGGTTGAGATTAGATTATTGATATAAAAAATAGAAGAAGAAAGGATTACTCCTTTCTTCTCAGAACCACGAATCCAGCCAGCGCCAGTAGCGCGATCAGGGACAGCATGCCAGAGGGTGCTATTGCCGGGACCGGGTTGTAGTTCAGGGGTTTTGGGATACAATCTCTTGATCACCGCTGCTGCGATCCCGGATTACACGCTCGATCCGTCTGCCGACAAGTTTGGATCTGGTGTGCAACTAACGCTCGGTCAGTGAGTGAAAAGTGTGGATACAGATGCTCACGCTCGGGGTGACTGTGAGCATATAGAGAAAACATACCAGTCGCGAGACCGGAGTCTCACCCCGGTCTCACTCTTTTCTTCTGCGCATCAGAAGGAGCAGTCCAATTACTGCTACTACCGGTACCGCGATAGTCGAGAACTCTGGAATCTCTACATCCAGTATTACGCCTAAGTAATTGGTAGGGCTCATAACATCGCTTACATCAAAAGGCTCAACACATCGTTTACACCATAGGTGTAATTTAGGCTCAACACATCGCTTACATCTCTTATCTATAGCCTCACCTCGAACTCCTTCACACC
>JAYEFS010000442.1:0-1701 GCA_034658695.1 Methanobacteriota archaeon
GCTCTTTCGCTCTGTTGATAAGCGTTTTATAGTCCAGATCCCACTTCTCATCGCAATGGATCTTTGCGAGGGAGGATTGTCTCCTCAATAGATTTCGCATCACGACCTCGAAGTTCAGGTCTTTGGTGAGCTTTCCTTTGTATTTTATTCTTGTGGGGGTGAGAAAGCGAAGGGTGATCTGATGATGATTGAGTTGTGATGCAGCGTTTTGTATATCGGTACTGTCTATCGCCTGCTGGCTGTCCCTGATGTGTGAGTCGCCATCGTATATGAGCGTCTCTTTCCCGCAGCCGATGTTTACCACACTCTCGATCCGGTATTTTCCCCGGTCTTTTCCTATTCCGAGTCGCCCGAGCTCCTCGAACGCGAAGATGAAGTAGGGTGCATAATTGATCGCCTGACCGATAAGGAGGAGGTGGAGATCTAATGTGTCGTCTCTGCTGTAATGTCGCTTCTCGTCGATGGGCGGCTCAATGATGAACGGGTGGGGGAGATGTGCGTCTTCGGACGTTTTATTCACCGCCTGTTGGGATGTCGTCTCGAAGATGTATGTGTAGACGCATGTCGTTCCAAGCGGGCAGTTTGTGCATGTTTCGCCTCTGTTCACACACATAACTCGCCTGAGCGCATGACCAAAACCGCCGCGGAATGTGGAGCCTTTGTAGGGCGGGAGGGAGAGGTTGGTTGTTGGGGTGATGATTAATTTGTATTTAGCGAGTTTCATTGGTTTGTTTCGCTCGTTCACGACTTGGGCGATCTGATATTATAGGGGTCTGGCAATACCGGTCGCTCTTTATATTCATTTGGTTGCATACCTTCAAGATATCTGGTCGAACTGGGGGGTGGACCGGGCCATTCCAGTATTTTAAGAAGCATTTTTATCCGTTCAACTTCATTGAGCTTAGTACCACCACGCCGAAGTGAGTCCAACATGGAATCTTCAAAAAGCTTAACGAACCACACTGGGTCAACAGGATCCACTGCCTCAGCCCAACCATTATTATCGAACAATTGCTTATATCGCTCTATGCGGTCCGATATGTATAATTTCGGTTCGATCTTGACTGCACCCATTCCAAGTGGTTTACCCATACCAAGCTTGTGACGATATTCATCTGCTTCGCCCGACAGTGCCAGAACCCAAAGCAGAGCCCCAAGTTCATAGCCACGCAGGTTATCAAAGTATATGCGGAAAGAGAAGGTAACTCCTGTATTAACCGGTTTGATTCTGGTGTGTTGTGTGTGGTATGCATGCGCATTCGCTGGATCTGCTTTAACATCTTTCAGAGGAATGTCACCTTTATGCCAGTACATCTTGCAGCCGCGGATCACAGTTTCATCAGGTGAAGGAGTGGCATAATGAGCTAACGAATTCTTATTATCAGGGTTATGATCTTTTTTGCGATTCTGAACAAGATAGTGCTGGAACGATGTCGGTTTGGGGGAGGAAAGAACTTTTGGTGTGATTGGTTCTTCACTCGCCCAGATACCATCAGTTGTAGGTTCCACCAGCGTTGCATCAGTAAAGAACACACGCCCTGCCCGTGCAGTCTTAGCATATAAGTTCAGTTTACCGTTCTCCATCTTAATTTTAAGATCGCGGGTTCTTCCGTCACTCAATTTCAGGGTCGCTTTTTCCTTTTTCCCATCGATCACTATTTCGGCTGAGTTTTCATCCTTTGATACGAGAACGGTTTTACC
>JAYEFS010000443.1:0-1700 GCA_034658695.1 Methanobacteriota archaeon
TGCTGGTTTCGGGTCGTATCTCGCAGACCGATTGAAGCTTGATGCCAAAGGGCGCAGGATTATGTTGATATGTGGCGCAGCAGGCGGGATCGGCAGTATCTTCCGCGCGCCGTTCGGGGGTGCTCTATTTGCGATCAGCGTCCTGTACAGGCGGGATTCGGAATTCGAATCGCTTGTTCCAGCGTTCATCTCGTCCATCACAGCTTATTCGGTATTCTGCTCGGTTTTCGGCTGGGGATCGCTCTTCGCAACCCCCAATTACACATTCACGCACCCCTCCGAACTGATCTTTGACGCCCTGCTCGGCATCATCTGCGGTCTGGTCGGTATCTTCCATATCACGGTATTCCATGGGGTGCGCGATATCTTCGAAAAATTCGCAATAAAGAATTACTTTAAGCCGATGATAGGAGGTCTTCTGCTCGGATTGCTTGTTTTGTTCATGCAGCAAAGCTGCGGGTGTGGATACGAGATTTTCGGTGGTGGCTATAGTTTGGTACAATCCGCAATCGATGGAAAACTGGCGGCGGGGGTTCTGATATTGCTTGTCATAGCCAAGATCTTTGCCACATCTTTCACTCTCGGTTCTGGCGGCAGCGGCGGCGTCTTCGCGCCATCGCTTGCAATCGGCGGCGTACTAGGGGGTGCATTCGGTCTGCTAGCACATGACGCGTTCCCAGGGATCATTGGTGAGGTGCAGGCAACATCGTTCGTCCTGATCGGCATGGCAGCGATGCTTGCGGGTGTTGCAAACGTACCGATCGCGGCAATCATGATAGTCTCGGAACTCACAGGAAACTACAACCTGCTGCCACCCTTGATGTTCGCATCAACACTCGCATACCTCGTGACAAGTAACTGGTCGATCTACGAGAAACAGGTGTCGACAAGTGTGGATTCTCCAGCACACCGCGAGGAGTTAACAATCGATATTCTTGAGAATGCATCCGTACGCGACGCCATGTCTGTTGATATCCTACCCGTGCACCCGACAAACAACGTCCAGACCGTGCTCAATCTGATCATAAAATACGGGCACGCGGGATATCCGGTACTCGATGACTGGCGTCTCGTCGGTGTCGTGACATTCAAGGATGCTGAACGCGTGCCTCCGGAGGATCGCGATTTTATGCTTGTGAAAGAGATCATGACAACAGAACTCCTTGTGACACATCCCGACGAATCACTCGAGGATGCTCTGCGCAAACTGGTTATAAGCGATGTCGGACGGCTTCCTGTGGTCGATTTGGATGATCCGTCGAAGCTGCTGGGCATCCTTACGAAATCCGACATCGTGCGGATGCATGCACAGTTGCAGTGATCTGCGAATGTTACGGACACAATCGAAAATCCCAGTGAAATGCACCCGGAGACTTTTGTTCTTTGCGTCATCGCGTCTTTGCATCTTTGCGTTATTGTTTTCCAATTTAACGCAAGGGCGCAAAGGCGCAGAGACGCGAAGGGTGTTGTCAATCTCAGTCTTCACGTCTTTTGCGGTGTTGTACATCCAACTGACCATTAAGGAAATCACTGGATTTCCAGACAGTACCGTGTTACGGAACATGCTCAATACTATACCCGGCACCGGCATAAACTGCGCTTTTTGCATGACCGATCCAACCATGAATACGCAGCAACCAAAGCCCATGATGCCGCTGCAACATGATCATCAATATGTGGTTCTCTTCTTTGCGTCTCCG
>JAYEFS010000444.1:0-7718 GCA_034658695.1 Methanobacteriota archaeon
CCATTGAGTCTAATTGCGTCAGCGTCATCTGCAAACTCGAGCGCAGATCCCATCTCCGTAATTGCGCGGTCGAGCAATGCTATCGCCTTCTTCGAATCTTCCTCTGTGATGTTTTGCACCGAAAACGCAAGTCCCCGCGCGAGGTGGGCATCCATCATGAGTGAGCGCGGCATTCTGGCAAGCGGCAGATTGTACGTCTCTTTGTATCTCTCTGCCGCTTCCCCATACAATTCTGCCGCAGCAGTGGCGAGCTCATCGCGCTCAACGTCAGATGATGCCAGCTTCGCCTCGCGCTTCTTCTGCTCTGCGATCCTGCGCAGAGAGACCGCAAGCCAGTTGAGCGCGTTCGGATACTCCGGGCGGGCGTCCGGGTGGATCTTCCAGATAGCCTCTTTGAGGTTTTCTTTCGCGCCCATCGGGTCGGATCGATCGAGATACAGTCGTCCAATATTCGAAAGCGTTATACCCACGCTATGCCGATCCCCGAGAGCCTCAGAAATCTCCATGTCTTTCTCGTAGTACTCAATTGCAAGGTCCCACTCGCCTTTGTCTGCGTACACTGCTCCGAGATTGCCGTAGGTCTGAGCAAGCCCGTGCCGATCCCCGAGAGCCTCAGAAATCTCCATGTCTTTCTCGTAGTACTCAATTGCTATGTCCCACTCGCCTTTGCGAGCGTACACTGCTCCGAGATTGTTGTAGGTCTGAGCAAGCCCGTGCCGATCCCCGAGAGCCTCAGAAATCTCCATGTCTTTCTCGTAGTACTCAATTGCTAGGTCCCACTCGCCTTTGCGAGCGTACACTGCTCCGAGATTGTTGTAGGTCTGAGCAAGCCCGTGCCGATCCCCGAGAGCCTCTTTAATCTTCATGCTCTTCTCGTAGTACTCAATTGCAAGGTCCCACTCGCATCTCCTGTAATGCAGCAATCCAAGCTGTCTCAATGTCTTTGCAGCCTCTTTCTCATCACCTCTATTCTTAAATTCCTCAAGCGCCCTTTCATAAGCCTGTATCTCTTCGTCCGATATCTTTGCCCTCCAGACTGTCCCCTCCGCTTCAACTTCGCCTCCGTATCCCCGACCATCGGAACCGCCTGCAAACTCAGAAACCCGCGCCCTCCATGCCCAGAAATCCGGGGCATACCGCGCGATGATCCCAAGCGAGACCTTGTCAGCCCATATGAGGATTGGCTGTTTGACCTCTGCAAACTCCTCTCTCGTGTAGTTTAGTATCCGTGCAAACTCTTCCAGTTCGGACTTTTCGGATGGTAGATACACAAAAAAAGCAGCATCATCGCCAGGATATCGGGTCACGGTGTAAGTCAGGTCGTTTACATGCACGTCCAGTTCAGATTTTTCCCCATCCTTATCCAAAGATACGTCATCAAGCCACCGCGCTATCTCATCTCTGGTCGATTCAACACCGGTCATCCCGACGTTTATTTTAATCACTTTTACATTTTTATTAAAAAATCCATTCCCCAGCCGTCGCGCCATCTCGCCTCTAGTCGATGCACTATCACACTCTGCAAAATAGATTCCGCCATCCGAGTGATATACCTCGGTCTCGAGTTTCAGCAATTCCTGCTCATTATCTGACATGGTCGTCCATACCTTCCAGAATCGAAAGCACAACCGGGTGCACATCCCACCAGATATCACCGTTGTATTCCACTATGCTCAAGTTGTGAAGAAGCCCTGGAATCTCCGCTCTGATATCCTCGCAATCGATATAGATTGACTTTGTATCGTGAACCTCTTTCAGCGCGGTATATTGCGTCTTCTTTGATAAAATTCTCTTGAAATCATTTTTTCTATCGGTAACAGCTCTCTTGACATCATCGCAGGTGATCCGGTCCCCACCCCTCACGATCGCCTCGACGCACGAATCCTTGATGGTGCGGACGAACTCCCGTGTGATGCCCGCGCTCATCCGGATTGCATATCGCAGTGCATCCTTTTCTATTAAGTCGGAACGCATTCTCCGTTCAGATAAATTACTGAAAATACTTATACCATCTTCATTTTGGGAAGCATCCGGGTTTGTTACGGTGATGTTTGGCAGAATAACCGTCTTATCGAAGCTCTGCTGGATTACAGTGAATTCACTGGAATATACAACGCTTATCGGTATGGTGTAGATGATTGTGCAGTCCGGCTTTGACAACACCTGTCCAAAACCGTAGTACAAATTTTTTCCGATATCAAGAGGCGAATTATCGATACCATCGATGATTATCAGTGCATCGTATCCTGCAAGTTTGATCTGCACAACCATTGAATTAATAAGCTCAATCAGTCGGCTGATTCTTGGTTTAAGCTGTTGTCTGACCGTTTCTCGTGTCAATCTCTCTTGCTGATATTTTCCGACGAACAACTTCTGCAGTGTTACGCCGAGACCCACTCTCTTCTCTTTGATCTCCTCAACATCCCTTGTTACATCGCCAACAAACTCCTCGATATTATTTACAATCGCTTTGTCGATTGTAACACCAATAGTCTCTGCCCTGCGATACAGTTGATATGCCAGACTGAAGAGCACATCTGAGTAATCAAGGTCAAAGACGTCAAGAACGTCGGTTACATTGTATTTTATGATCACTAAATCCCGACGATTCTTTTCCAGGTCAAGCGCAAGTTTATTCAGTTCTGTTGACTTGCCACACCCCCTGTGCCCACTGAACAGGATCTTCTGCGCATCTGCGTCAAGCTGAGTCTTGAGTTTCGTTATCGCAGGGTCCTCTTTTTGGTTCGGGATTCTATCCGTATGGTATTCGTTCAGGTCTTCCCCATCCAACGTCTTTCTCGGATCGAATACCCGAATCGCATCCTTCAGTGTCTGGGCTTGCATTTTCTCCGCCTCCTGCATGGTTTAGTCACTGGCATATCTTAAATCATCTTCCACCCATAATTTCACTTTCACCCCGCTCTTGGATTGCGCATTTATATGACTGTGGTTGATCTGTGTAGTGAGGACTTGCACAGCCCTACACGATTCGGGGCAGAGATGCGAAATCCATCCCCTCATTTCCTTTTTTATTTTTTTTAGATCGGTTCAGCCACGGTACCATAACCCGGACCCGGTCCCACACACCGATCTCAACCCCTGCAACGTTAAATTTAATACGGCAGAAGTATATTGAAATATGGGTGTGTAGATGGGAGGTGTACATTCGTTTGAGATTGAGCGAGATTCGCTGAATCAGAAACTTGGGGATGGCTTTTCCGCGGGCTCGCTGGCATTAATTGAAGGCGGCAGCGGCAGCGGCAAGAGCATCACCTGCCAGAGAATCTGCTTTGGACTGTTGGCGAACAATGCCTCGGTATCATACATCTCCACCCAGCTAACCACAAGAGGTTTCATCGCCCAGATGCAGTCACTTGATTATCCGATCGGTCACTATCTCCTGAATGGCAAACTGCTGTTTCTCCCTGTTCTCCCGCTGCTCGATGAAACGAAGCCAAGATCCAACTTCATTCAGCGGTTGATGGCAGCAAAGATGATCTTCAAGCATGACGTGGTCATAATCGACACGATATCCTCGTTGGTATCCCATAGCACTGATATTAAGAAGACACTCAATTTGGTAAATTTCTTCAAGAAGATGGGTTCTCTCGAAAAGACGATCATTCTCGCTATTGATTCGGGCATGCTTGATTATGAGGTCGCAAACATATTCGGTGCGCCATCCGATATCTATTTAATGATCAAGACGAAGGTAGAGAAGGGGGACATCAGGCGGTACATCGTTGTCAACAAATTCGCAGGCTCGGAAGCCAGGGTCACTCAGACAATCGGATTCCGGATTGAATACTGGTGCCCGACTCTTCAGGCAGATTTCCAGCGCCTGCGGATATTGTATTACGATATGAAGAACGAGGCATATTATGGGGAGTGAGTTGGGTTGGCAGAATTAAAATCGTTTTATCTCGAACGTGATGAATTCAACCGCAAACTCGGCGATGGTTTTCCGCCCGGTTCGCTGGTCGTGCTCGAAGGTGGCAGCGGCAGCGGCAAGAGCATCACCTGCCAGAGAATCTGCTTTGGACTGTTGGCGAACAATGCCTCGGTATCATACATCTCCACCCAGCTAACCACAAGAGGTTTCATCGCCCAGATGCAGTCACTTGATTATCCGATCGGTCACTATCTCCTGAATGGCAAACTGCTGTTTCTCCCTGTTCTCCCGCTGCTCGATGAAACGAAGCCAAGATCCAACTTCATTCAGCGGTTGATGGCAGCAAAGATGATCTTCAAGCATGACGTGGTCATAATCGACACGATATCCTCGTTGGTATCCCATAGCACTGATATTAAGAAGACACTCAATTTGGTAAATTTCTTCAAGAAGATGGGTTCTCTCGAAAAGACGATCATTCTCGCTATTGATTCGGGCATGCTTGATTATGAGGTCGCAAACATATTCGGTGCGCCATCCGATATCTATTTAATGATCAAGACGAAGGTAGAGAAGGGGGACATCAGGCGGTACATCGTTGTCAACAAATTCGCAGGCTCGGAAGCCAGGGTCACTCAGACAATCGGATTCCGGATTGAATACTGGTGCCCGACTCTTCAGGCAGATTTCCAGCGCCTGCGGATATTGTATTACGATATGAAGAACGAGGCATATTATGGGGAGTGAGTTGGGTTGGCAGAATTAAAATCGTTTTATCTCGAACGTGATGAATTCAACCGCAAACTCGGCGATGGTTTTCCGCCCGGTTCGCTGGTCGTGCTCGAAGGTGGCAGCGGCAGCGGTAAGAGCACAGTCACCCAGCGAGCATGTTATGGACTGGCAGAGAACGGGTCGACGGTTACGATCATATCGACCCAGATGACCACCAAAGGCTTCATCAACCAGATGTATTCGCTCGATTATCCGATCGCAAACCATCTGCTGAAGGGGCGTATGCTATACATCCCGGTAATACCGCTCATACAGGCGGCAAAGACTCGAAATGACTTTTTACAGCGTTTGATGAGCGCAAAAGAGCTCTTTGAAAAGGACGTGATCATCATCGATACCCTCTCCGCCCTGATCAAGTACAGCGCAGATGCCGAGAAAGCACTCGAGCTTGTATCGTTCTTCAAGAAGTTGAACGGGATCGGAAAGGTCATCATAATCACTCTTGAGCCGGGTCAACTGGACGATAACACGATGTCAATCTTCCATTCGTCGTGCGATATCTACATCTCTCTTCAGGTAAAGGCGTCCGGAAACGAGATCAAGCGGTCGATGATCGTGAACAAGTTCACAGGAGCGAAAGGACAGGTTACCCAGGTGGTCGGGTTCAGAATCGAACCGAGGGTGGGGCTGGTAATAGAGATTTCAGCAGTTGCGTGAGGTGTTTAGATGGACGAATTTGAGATGGCGATGCAGAGAAATCCGCATTTGAAGCTATATATTGATAAATTCCGCAAAGAGACCAATACAACTCCGGAATTCATGACAAAACTCTCAGGAGACCTCCCGAAGTTCCCAAACATCCTCCTGCCGGTCGGGGATCCGATCTTTATTCACCTGTATGGGACCGAACAAGTAGGTAAGGTCGACTACATCGCTATCGAGCCGGTGTTGTCATCGGTAGAGCAGGAGAAATATATCGAGGTTAAGAGTCTGATTCTCGAAAAAGCCCCGAACGAGCCTGTTCCCGCCTCGGAAACCGAACTCAGGGAGCAGATTGCCAAGCTTCTGAACGAGTCCGTGATAATCGGCGCAGGCGGTGTGACCTCGGATAAGAAGAGCATCCCTGAGCGACTCGGGTTTGGTGCAGTCGATCGGAAGGTTCCGCTCACCCAGGTGGAATATAACAACATTGCATACTATCTCGAGCGTGACATCATCGGATCGGGTCCGATCGAACCGATCATCAGGGACCCGTATCTCGAGGATATTCACAGCATCGGTGTTGACAACATCTACATCATCCACAAAAAGTACGACATGATCAAGACCAATCTCGGTTTCGGTGAACAGAAGCATCTCGATGACTGGATGCGGAGCATGAGCGAGCGCATAGGCAGACCTGTGAGCGAGTCCACACCGATCGCTGATGGTGCGCTGCCTGACGGCTCAAGGATCAACATCATCTACAGCGAGGACATCAGCATCGCTGGCAGCAGTTTCACGATGCGGAAGTTCAGCGAGGAGTCGGTCAGCATCATCCAGCTCATCGGCTGGGGCGGCATCAACAGCGAGATGGCTGCGTATCTGTGGCTCTGTCTTGAGAATGGAATGAGCATATTCTTCTCAGGCGAGACCGCATCCGGGAAGACGACGATGCTGAATGCGTGTCTCGCCTTTATCCAGGAGGAATCCAAGATATACTCAATTGAGGACACGCCGGAGGTTCTGCCGCCACACGATGTCTGGCAGCGGCTGATAACGCGGGAATCCGGACCTGAGGACTCGAGGGTCGATACGTTCGTCCTCCTCAAAGCCGCGCTCAGGTCGAGACCTAATTACATCATCGTTGGCGAGATCCGTGGCGCAGAGGGCGCGACCGCGTTTCAGGCGATGCAGACCGGTCACCCGGTAATCGCCACGTTCCACGCGTCAGCGGTCAAGAAGATGATTCAGAGGCTCACAGGTGACCCGATCAACATCCCGGTCACGTTCATCGACAACCTGAACGTCGCAATGATTTTACAGGCGGTTTATGTGAAAGGGAAATTCTTGCGGCGCTGTCTCTCAATCGAAGAGATCGAGGGGTACTACGAGGATGTGGGCGGTGTCGTAACACGAGCGGTCTTCATGTGGGATCCCGAGACCGATATTCATTCATTCAGGGGGCTCAACAACAGTTTCATCCTCGAGGACAAGATTGCGAAGATTCAGGGATATGAGGACACGAGACAGATCTACAATGACCTGTTCTTGCGTGCACGGATACTCGATGAGATGCGCAACCGCGGTATCGAGCAGTTCGATGACGTCTATGAGATCATCAAGAGCTTTACCAAGCACGGCGTGGACGGGCTTCCGTTCCCGGTATAAATAAATAGCATGAAACAGTCCTGATATCTGATGCCAATGACAATCGCGATAAGCGGACTGCCAGGAAGCGGGACAAGTACAGTGGCTCGCATCCTATCAGAGCGTCTCGGAGTCAGTCTCGTCTCTGCCGGAGAGATATTCAGGAATATGGCTGAAGAACGGGGGCTGACACTCGAGGAGTTTGGAGACCTTGCAACGAACGATTCCAAGATCGACAGAGAGATCGATCGGCGCCAGAAGGAGATTGCAACGGATGCGCGGGGCGCAGGCAAGGATATTATACTCGAGGGGAGACTCTCCGCGTGGATGACAGAGCCCGATCTTGCCGTCCTCATCACAGCCCCGCTCGATATCAGGGCGGCGCGAGTCGCACGTCGCGAGGGAATTTTAGCAGCGGACGCGGCTCTGGGGATTGCGGAGCGGGAGGCGTGCGAAGCCGGGCGCTACATGGAGTATTATGGCATAGATCTCAGCGATCATGAGATCTACGATCTTGTGATTAACTCGGAAAAGTGGGATCAGGAGGGGGTTTCCGAGATCGTTGTGAGGGCGATTGCAGCTATGTGGGCGGTCACCAAAAAAATAAAGTAGCAAAGTCGTAGGGTGATGAAAGGATGTGTATACCCCGTACTGAATTGGTCCCATTTTTGTTTCATTTTAGTACTGGAGCGAAAGCATCTTTCCAATTGGATTGAACCGATTGCTACTGGTTTTTCTTGCACCG
>JAYEFS010000445.1:0-7710 GCA_034658695.1 Methanobacteriota archaeon
CTCTGATTTAACGCAAAGGCGCAGAGACACAGAGACACAGAGAGGTGCCCGCGACCCCACACACGCGAAGGCTGCCGATAGCGACCACAGAAAACGGCAGAACCAGAAAAATTCAAAGCCGCAGTCGTTGTGAGTGATATAAGTCTTCTCTTCGGATAGTTCCAGACCGCTCTCCTTCAGGAATTCTTTGATCAACTCAGCAATCTCCTTTGCAGTCTCTTCTGAGTCTGCGGTAACGATGAAATCGTACGCATATCTCACGAAATTCACCTTATGGGGATCGTATCTACGCTTATCGATTTCTCCAGTCTTACCAACGTGATATCCGGCTGCACTGGCTTTTTCCGTCCAGTCCAGTGTCATATTCGCCGGCATCCGCGATTCACAACCCCGTTATGTGGCGCGCCCAGTAACTCCCAAAGATTTTATACCATCACAAGACAAAATGAACATCTCTCAATATCTGGAGGATTTACATGAAAGAAACCAATGCGAGGGATCGTTTTTTACCAGACTGAAGAACTCCGGGGCAGGCACGTGCGCATCTTTGATACCACGCTGCGAGACGGAGAGCAGACGGCTGGCGTATCGCTCAGTCTCAAACAGAAACTGGAGATTGCAGCGCAGCTGGACAAGCTCGGCGTTGATATCATAGAGGCGGGCTTTCCGATCGCATCCGCAGGCGAGAAGGAAGCAGTTTCGGAGATTGTGCGACTGGGGCTTGACCTGAAGGTTTGCGGGCTGTCGCGGGTGATTCCGGCTGATATTGATGCGTGCCTCGACTGTGATGTCGGCATGGTGCACACCTTCGTCTCGACATCCGATGTCCAGCGGATACACACAATCGGGAAGTCAAGAGAGGCGGTTGTGGAGCTTGCTGTGGGTGCTGTGGAGTACATCAAGGATCACGGCGCGACATGCATGTTCTCATCGATGGATGCGACCAGAACCGATATGGACTATCTGACGACCATTCATCAGGCTGTCGAGCAGGCTGGCTGCGATGTGATCAACGTCCCGGACACGGTGGGTGTGATGGTACCATCCGCTATGTACCGGCTGATTAAAGGGATCAGAGAAACGGTTGCGGTACCGCTCGATGTGCACTGCCACAACGACTACGGGCTTGCGGTTGCAAACAGCACCGCGGCTGTTGAAGCTGGCGCGAGTCAGGTTCAGGTGACAATCAACGGGCTTGGAGAGCGCGCAGGGAACGCTGGTCTCGCAGAGACTGTGATGATCCTGCACACAATCTACGGCGCACAGACGAATATCCACACCGAATACCTCCTCGAGACCTCGCGCATGGTCGAGCAGTACGCGGGCGTGAGAGTCTCCAGACTGATGCCGATCGTTGGCGAGAACGCGTTTGCACACGAATCAGGCATCCACACGCACGGTGTTCTCAAGCGCACCGACACGTTCGAACCAGGCGTGATGACGCCCGAGATGGTCGGGCACAAGCGCAGAATCGTTCTCGGAAAGCATGCCGGCAAGCACGCCGTGCAGCAGGCGATCGAGTCGGCAGGATTCGCTGTGAGTGAGAACCAGCTCACAGAGGTGCTGAGCCGGATCAAGGAACTCGGAGACAAGGGCAAACCTGTGACCGACGCAGACCTCTACGCGATCACCGAGTCGATCATAGGAGTCGTCGCCAGAAATGAGCAGTTCATCGACCTGAAGGAAGTATCGGTCATGACCGGAAACCTCATCACGCCGACCGCGGCTGTCAAAGCCTGTGTTGGCGGAGATATGATGGTTGTGGCAAACACAGGCGTTGGTCCGGTAGATGCTGCGCTCGGTGCGGTACAGAACCTGCTCGGCGAAGGGACCATGGTTCGCCTGCACGATTTCAAGCTCGAGGCAATCTCAGGAGGCTCTGACGCGCTTGCCGAGGTCACGATCGCTGTTGAGGATGAGACCGGCAGGATCGTGAATGCGCGTGCGGCAAGAGAGGATATCGTGATGGCGTCGGTTGAGGCGCTTGTCAATGCGATCAACAGACTGATCATGGTGCGGAGCAGCCACAAAAGGAATCGGTGATACGGCGCCCCAACAGGCGAATTACACAAAACAACCGCGGGTAAATTTGTGTAATTCGCCTATTCACTGTATTTGTGACAAACGCAATCATAAAAAATCTTTAAAACGTTTGCCAAGACCATTGGGTGTTGTGCCCCGATTGCATGAAAAGCAATATATACATGAACGAGAGACCCTATGCTTAATACTCAATGTTACATTCGATAACGATCAAGAGGTGGATATATGAAACGAACATCTATGCTGCTTGCAACGCTTGTTTTGCTGGTCGTGGTGATATCGGTCGTAACCGGGGTGGAATTCGATAAGCTCACGCTGGAAGCGAAGGATATCGACTGTGCGAAGTGTCATCCGGGCTCGCCTCACACTCTCCACGAGGAGAAGATGAAGCAGAATCTGGTGACCTGCGAGGCGTGCCATGGCGCGGCGCTGGAGATTGCGATCCCGCAATGCGAACAGTGCCACTACGGCTCAATTCACGATGTGCACATTAAGAAGGTGCAAACCGAGGACTGCTCGTACTGCCATGGTGACATCAATACCCACCACAACAGCGAGATCCTTGACATCACGGTCTGCGCACACTGCCACCGTGACCTTGTGGATGTGCATCAGGGCTGCGAGGCGTGCCACCTAACTGCGCCGAACATCGTGAAGCCGGTGCAGCCTGCCGGGATGACCATCCTGTGCGAGGCGTGCCACACTGAGAAAGATCTGGTGCATCTGCACGGCGAGGAGGACAACACGTCGATCTGCTACATGTGCCACCGTCCGGAAGGCAACAAGGAGGAACGAGATCTGGATGCGGACATTATCCCACACCTGATCCACCTGCCGGACCTGGCGAGTTGCGAGGAGTGCCACATGCCAGAAGGCAAGGTGCTGCTGCCACTGTGCAGCAACTGCCACGATCTGACAGGGCTGCACCTGACAACTGTTGTGCCGGGTACGCAGAGAGAACTCCACTGCTCGGTATGCCACCCCGAGACCAGCGCAACGGTAACGGCAGCAACAACAGAGACCGCAACAACGGCAGTCCGGAAAACACCTGATGCGTCCGAAACAACGGAAGCGGTGGTTGCAGCCGGAACAGTCGGTACTGCTGCTGAAGCTGCGGCTGAGACTGAAGCGCCCCAAGAGGGCGGAGACGAACCAGGGAAGAAGACTCCGGGGTACGAGGCAACGTTACTGGCTATCGCGGGCGTACTTGCTTATGCAGTCAGGCGAACGAGATGATAAACGGTCAAGTTCGCCTCTTTAATTTTTTTAACAGACATCTTGTAAGGCAAAAGTATAATATCTAAAAGTAACAGATCAGTGGTTATATGAGACAATTGATATTGGTATTGCTCGTGCTCTCGATACTGTTGCCTGTGGCATCGGCAGACAGTATCCATGTAACCGAGACGACCATGGAGTTTCAGGGAGCGAATGCGATTTTCACAGTCAATTACAACCTTGATCTCCTTGTGAAGGTGTATGTGCTGGCGCTGGGCAGCGCAAACATAGTCCCGGAGATCGAGGAGCGATTTGCGTCATTCGACGATGTCACAATACGTAGACTGGATTGTGAGCAGGCGACAGTGATTGTGGGGAACGTTTCGCGTTACGATGACGGATACTACTTCCACAACTCACACAATTTTGGAATGGTAATCGAGAAACTGGTTGTGGACCCCCCGGACGGATCTCCCAGAACATACTGGAAGACCAATAGTACGCCAAACATATTTTACGAAGATATCTGGCGCTAAATTGCGCTCTGCCATCCCATAATTCTCTTTTTGCTGATTTTGTCCAGTTTGTCAGAGAGTTCCCCGGCATCAGCCGCAAGCAGATCTTTCAGCGTCATTATGCCTGCGGATTGTAACTGCTCTGCGATAGCATCTCCGATGCCCTCGATTTTAGTCAGTGGGCTTGCGGATTTCTTTTTTTTGCCAGTCTTTCCTTTGCCAGTCTTGCCCGTGCCCTTACTTTTGCTCCCGCCCTTGCTTTTGCCATTCTTCTCTTTCTGCTCCTTCTGCTTATTCGTTAGCTCGATGTAGCTGCAGTACGGGCATCCAATCTCCCACGGACGTGCCCCTTCCCTTGCAATTCGGACATGGTGCAGCCCGTGCTCCTCGCATATCGTGTCGGTTATGACCAGTTCCCCGTATCGCGGCGGCGGGAGCGGCAGCGTGAACTTGCAGTCTCCGCTCTCGCTCTTGCATTTGATGAATCTGCCGCCGCTTCTTGATAGCTTCACAACGAGATCTGATTTGCACTCAGGGCAAGGACCAACGACCGGATCGTCTCCGGCTGCCTCGGCAGCCTCCCACTTGAGATGGTTGCAGTACGGGCACCCGACCTCAATCGGGCGTTTCCCTGATTGTGCGATTAAGAGGTTGTGCATCTTGTGCTCCTCGCAGATTTTGTCTGTTATCACCACCATCCCGTACTTTGACGACGGAATTGAGAGCGTGAACTTACAATCAGGATAGTTGGTGCATCCGATGAACATGCCGAAGCGTGACGGACGCACCACCATGTCCGCGCCACATTTAGGGCAGGGACCGACCACGGTGTCAGTATACAGCCCGTCACGCAGACCTTCCGCGATCTTCTCCTGATTTGTCACCAGATCCTCAAAAATGGAATCGAGCATCTCTTTTGACTCGTTTATCACAGCATCCTCTGTTATATTTCCCTCTGCGATTGTGCACATGTCTTCTTCGAGCTTGCTCGTCATATCCGGGACTACGACCGTGTTGGCATACTTCTCCAGCGTGTCAACCACCGAATAAGCCGTTTTTGTCGGCTGAATAGGATTTCCGTGGACATAAGCGCGATCGTATAGCTTCTGAATGATTTCGTGGCGGGTTGACTTGGTTCCGAGTCCCAGATCCTCCATCACCTTGATAAGCCGCGCCTGACCGTATCTCGCCGGCGGTTTTGTCGTCTTGCTCTCGATGTCGAACTTCTCTATGCCGAGCGTCTGCCCGACTTTCATGTCCGGCAGTATGCGATCCTTTGATTCGTGATACGGGTAGTAGTATCTCCATCCGGGCTTAACAAGGACCGCGCCGTTCGCAACGAAGTCCTCTCCTTTTATGTCCACGACGACACGAAGCGTCTTCCACAGAGATGCGTCTGCGAACGTTGCGAAGAACCTCCGGACGACGAGCTCGTAAACCTTCCATTCATCGGCTTTTAGTTGGTCTCTCTTCGCGAGCGATGCCGGATGTATTGGGGGGTGGTCTGTCGTCTCTTTCTTTCCAGCAGTCGGTTTGAGCGGTTTTTTGAGCAATTCTGTTGCATATTTTCCGAATTCCCCACCAAGAAACATCGACACAAGAGATTTCAGGTCGAGAGTCTTCGGATAAACGGTGTTGTCGGTTCTAGGGTATGATATGAACCCGTTCATGTACAGACTCTCACCAATCCGCATCGCATTCGCGGGGCTGAGCCCGACCCTGCTCGCTTCTCTGATGAACTCAGTGGTGTTGAACGGCGTCGGCGGCTTTTCTGTACGTTTCCCTGCCTTTAATTCCGAAACTGTTCCGGTTTTTGCATCCATAACCCTTGAAAATACGGCGTCGAGTTCTTCCTTGTCCCAGAACCGGTCTTTTCTGTGCTTCGATGTGAACTCTTCCGTGTGAGTTGCATAGAGTTCCCAGTACGGTTTGGAAACGAATGCGTCCCGCTCCTTCTCCCGATCCACAATCAGAGCAAGAGTCGGAGACTGGACCCTGCCCACCGATAAGAACCGCTTTCCGAGCCTCTTCGACGTGACAGAGAGGTATCGGGTCAGTGCGGCACCCCATATCAGATCGATTACCTGGCGCGACCCACCTGCCGCCGCAAGATTAAAATCGATCTCTCCGAGGTGCCCGAACGCATTCTTAATCTCTTTTGGTGTGATCGCGCTGTATCTTGCTCGCTTTGCTTTGATCTTCGGATTCACCGTCTTCACGATATCCAGAGCCTCTACGCCGATCAACTCCCCTTCACGGTCATAATCAGTCGCTATCGTTACGTTACCAGCCTTTTTCCCGAGCGTTTTGAGCGCGGATACTATTTTGGTGTTCCGCTTGTCAGGAACCGTCACGATATCCGCGTGGATTAGGTCGCGAGCATCCGTCTTCTGCCAGCTGTTGTAGCTCTCCGGAAAATCGACGCCGACCACATGCCCGCTGAGCCCGATCACCACCGCGTCGCCGGATCCATACGTGTTCACCCCGCTCACTCTCGACATCTTTGATGCGCTGCCGAACAGGATGCCTGCGATCCGCTTCGCCGTGTTATGCTTCTCTGTGATGATCAGGTGCATGGTCTCGTGTTATAGAGATGTGCTATATATGTGTTACGAAACAGGAACAGCGAACCGGAAGGTGCTGCCGTGCCCCTCACTGCTCTCCGCCCAGATTCTCCCGCCATGCATCTCGATTATCTTCTTTGCTGTCGAGAGCCCGAGACCGGTTCCATGCGACACAGGATCTGCCATATAATATGAATCGAAGACCCGGTCAATTACGGTTTCAGGAATGCCTACGCCCGTATCTGTGACTGATACTAACAATTCGCCATTCTCGGCAGACGCGGTTATGCAAATCGTACCCTCTGATGTGAATTTTATCGCATTGCTCAGGATATTTGCAAACGCGCGGGTCAGCTGATCCCGATCGCCGGGAATCATAGGAAGGTTCTGCGGCAGCTCCTTTTTCATCTCAATTCCCTTGAGTTCGAGCGTCTGCAGCATATACCGGGTTGTGTTGTCTATAATATCTGTGAATGATACTTCCTCCTTCTTCAGTGGAACATTTCCGGCTTCGAGATTGGCTAGTTCGGCGATGTCGATAGTCATCCGCGTGATGTGGTCGATCTCCTGATTTATGGCGTCCAGGCTCTCCTTCTGTTCTTTTGTTATCCTGCCGAGATGCTGATCCCTCAGCAGTTCCACATGCCCATCAATTGCGGTCAGCGGGATGCGCAGTTCCTCAGCGGTTCTGGCAAAAAACTTGTCTTTCTCGATTTCCACATCCTCTAATTCGCTGCTCGCTGTAATCGGTTCGACTTCTTCGACCGGATGGTCCCATTCCGTGGCAAATCCGGCATACCCGATCAGAGCCAGCGTGATCAGCCATATTCCAAAGAGTAGTGTTGTGCTTGATGCGGTATAGGCGCTAACTGCTGCGATTACTATTGTTCCGATAAATACGAGTATCAATCCTGTGCGCGAGATGTTTTGCATTGATTGTCACCTTACCATAGTTGCTTTACAGTACTGACCCAATCCAATTATACCTATCGTATAATCCGTTTCATAAAAATAATTTTTTTGCGTGCGATAGATACGGTAGCAGCCTTCCGAATATCAATCGGTGATATCCGTTCGCTGCGCGTTTTAAGATGAGTGTAACACCACAGCCTTGCGGTCAATTGTGAGTGGAAAGACCGAGGAATATGTCGTTTCGTCAGTTTTCGATCTGATAAGTGGTACATTGTCAGTCGTTCTTGGAATGCCTGCAAATGCGGTGAATTCCGAATAGTACATATCAGACCAGCAATTCCCGCTATGATTGTAAACGCATGCAAGCGATGGACTGTTTCTTTGCCGTTTCGTAAACATCTACATCATCTCTTCACAATACAAATCAGCCACGAGCGAGGGTATAATCTCAAACAGTT
>JAYEFS010000446.1:0-7694 GCA_034658695.1 Methanobacteriota archaeon
CCGCCTCAATAAACTTCTCCGTGGGCAGAAGTGTGTCGCGGATAGTAGCGAGGACACGAGATTCATAAAGATTATGTGAAATCCGATCCATGATGCTGCTGCTTACTTTGTTGTCGAAGAACTTAATTGAAGAGGGACAAAACTTTTGTGGATTCACTTATCAGCGATGAAAAGGGCGGGGGTACTGGGTACGTGTGGAAATACGCTTCTGAAGGCATTTTTGATGTTTGTGCCGTTTCTGGATACTGGCTGAGGATTTGTCAGTCACGAATGGTATGTACGTGTCATTAGCGGTGGCTATCGATTTTTTATTGGTGTGCAGGCAGTTTTCGTGGTTTGTTAGTGGATTGTTGGGAAAATGTGGCAGATCTATTGTGGATTCTATAGTCATGGACGTTCATTACATGCAGACGAGGGGAGTTGGGTGGGCATGGTGGGCGGAAAGTGTAGATATCACTGGATTTTTAGACAGTGCCCTGGTGATGGTATCAGCAATCAGCCATACGCCTCCGCCGGAGAGTTCCATGCCGCAGATTGTTTTTGATTGGTGGATGAGCTTTATGTGGGATGTGGTATTGATATAGCTGTGGTATTGATATAGGCAACTACCATGTCTGGCTGGAAGATGACGGATCAGATGGAAAGGGTAAATAGGATAAAGTCGAGCTATCACATACCATAAGAAAAAATTACATCCACATCGTTTCATCCGGGGTCATCAAATGAGTAAAGCAACAAAAGAATTGCCCCTTCGATACGTCGAAAAGGAACTGCAACTGATCAGCCTTGGTCCTCTGGTAATGTTCGACAAAGAAGGGATCATTATGGATGTGAACGAGGCTACAATTCAAGCTACCGGAAGAACCCGGGAAGAGTTGATAGGAACCCCATTTGCCAATTACTTCACAGATTCGGAAAGAGCGTACAAAGGCGCGATGCTGGTCTTTGAAACGGGAGAGGTTAAGGATTACGAGCTGGTCATGACAGCTAGGGATGGGACCGAGACCATCGTTTCATACAACGCTTCGGTGTATCGGGATCAGAAAGGACCTGTGGTTGGTGCCTTTGCCGCTGCCCGTGATATCACCGAGCGCAAGCGGACTGAGAAAGCGGTCTTAGAGAGTGTGGAGAAATTCAAGGCTATAAGTGGTTCGGCAAAAGACGCTATCATCATGATGGATGATGAAGGGAACATTTCCTACTGGAATGAAGCAGCCGAGAGGATATTCGGGTATTCGGTTCAGGAGGCTCTGGGTAAGGAATTGCACATATTTCTCGCACCAAAGAAATATCATGACGCCTCTAGACGCGGCATTCTCATATTCAAAGCAACAGGCTGTGGGCATGTCGTTGGCAAAACGCTTGAGCTAGATGCGGTAAGAAAAGATGAAACCATGTTCCCAATAGAGCTCTCTGTTTCAGCGGTCAAGATAGAGGAGAAGTGGCACGCTACAGGGATCGTCAGAGACATCACAGAGCGTAAGCAAGCGGAGGAGGAGCGGGAAACACTGATTATAGAACTTAATGATGCACTTGCCGAGTACAGCCGTTCTGAAAAGAAGATACAGGATCTTCAGCGGTATAACCGGAGCCTGATTGAGGCAAGCCCCGATCCTCTGGTAACCTTTGATCAGAAAGGGATCATCATGGATGCGAACGAGGCTAAAATTCGAGCTACCGGTAGAACTCGGGAGGAATTGATCGGAACACCGTTTGCTGATTATTTCACAGATTCCGAAGAAGCATACAAAGAGGTAATGTTGGTCTTTGAAACAGGAGAGGTCCGAGACTGCGAACTGGTCATGGTAGCCAGGGATGGAACCGAGACAATTGTTGCCTACAATGCTTCGGTCTACAAAGATCAGACGGGGCGTGTGGTTGGTGCCGTTGGCGTTGCCCGTGATATCACCGCGCGAAAGAAGTCACAGCAAGAGTTGCAAGAAACCATCAAGAGGCTCGAGGAGTACACTACTCACATCAATAGTATTGTAGCAACCATGCTGGGGGAGATCACAGTCAAAAAATGAAGGTCGTAATCCCGGACATGGCTGGTGGCTCAAATGCGGAAATTCTTCCGGGGAGTGTCTGGTTATGGGTGCGGCGTGCGATTGACGAAGGGAATGTCTTTAATGTAACAGAGTCAAGTTGAGTACAAGTCATGCGCCATACACCGTAAGAAAAAAATTACATCTGCATTGTTTCATCAGGGGTCATCAAATGAACAAAACAACAAAAGAATTGCCCCTTCGATATGTAGAAAGGGAGTTGCAACTGATCAGCATCGATCCTCTGGTAATGTTCGACCAGGAAGGGATCCTCATGGATGTGAACGATGCCATGTCTCGGGTTACCGGCAGATCCATAGATGAGTTGATAGGAACACCGTTTGCCGACTATTTCACAGATCCGGAAAGGGCATACAAAGGTGCGATGCTGACCTTTGAGACCGGAGAGGTTCGGGATTACGAACTGGTCATGAAAGCCGGGGACGGAACCGAGACCGTCGTTTCATACAACGCTTCGGTCTACAAGGATCAAGCAGGAAACGTGGTTGGTGTCTTTGCCGCTGCCCGTGATATCACCGAGTACAAGCGCGCAGAGCAGGAGATACAGGAGCTTCAGCACTACAATCGAGGATTGATCGAGACAAGCCTCGATCCTCTTGTAACCTTCGACAAAGAAGGGGTCATTCTGGACGTGAACGGGGCTACGATTCAAGCTACCGGCAGAACCCGGAAGGAGTTGATAGGAACACCGTTTGCCGACTATTTCACAGATCCGGAAAGGGCATACAAAGGTGCGATGCTGACCTTTGAGACCGGAGAGGTTCGGGATTACGAACTGGCCATGAAAGCCGGGGACGGAACCGAGACCGTCGTTTCATACAACGCTTCGGTCTACAAGGATCAGAAGGGAAACGTGGTTGGTGTCTTTGCCGCTGCCCGTGATATCACCGAGTACAAGCGCGCAGAGCAGGAGATACAGGAGCTTCAGCACTACAATCGAGGATTGATCGAGACAAGCCTCGATCCACTGGTGACGTTCGACCAGGATGGGCTCATCATGGATGTGAACGAGGCTAAAATTCGAGCTACCGGCAGAACCCGAGAAGAGTTGATAGGAAGTTCATTTGCTGATCATTTCACAGATCCCGAAAAGGCAAAAGGTGTGATGGCGGTCTTTGAAACGGGAGAGGTCAGGGATTATGAGCTGGTCATGAAAGCCAAGGATGGAACTGAGACTCTTGTTGCTTACAACGCTTCGATCTATAAAGATGAGACCGGACAGGTGATTGGTGCCTTTGGCGTTGCCCGTGACATCACCGAGCGAAAAAATGCTGAAATTGCACTGCGCGAGAGCAAAGCAGAACTCGACTTAATCTTCCAGATCGCTGCTGATGGAATGTGTGTGATAGATGCTGATTTTGACATCACCAATGTGAATAAAACCTTTATACAAATGGTGGACATGGATGAGGGTGAAATCATTGGTGAGAAATGCTACGATGTCTTCAGCGGGGAACTCTGCCATTCCAACGATTGTCCGCTCGAGAAGCTAAAAAGAGGAGAAGGGTTTGTTGAACGTGAGTCTGTCAAGAAGCGACCGGACGGTACAGAGATACCGGTTATTTTGAATGCTGCAAGACTTGATCGGGACGGCAAATTTGCCGGTATTGTAGAGGATTTTAAAGATATCACCGAGCGCAAGCAGGCTGAAATTGCACTGCGTGAAAGCAAAGCGGAACTCGAACTCATCTTCCAGATCGCTGCTGATGCAATGTGTGTAATAGATGCTGATTTTAACATCATTAAGGTGAATAAAACCTTTATCCGAATGGTGGACATGGATGAGGATGAAATCATCGGTAAGAAATGCTACGATGTCTTCAACGGGGAACTCTGCCATTCCAACGATTGTCCGCTCGAGAAGCTAAAAAGAGGAGAAGAGTTTGTTGAGCGCGAATCTGTCAATACGCGACCGGACGGTACAGAGATACCGGTTATTCTGAACGCTGCAAGATTGGATCGGGACGGCAAATTTGTTGGGATTGTAGAGGATTTTAAAGATATCACCGAGCGCAAACAGGCTGAAAACGAAATTCGTGAACTTCAGCGCTACAATCGTGGGTTGATCGAGGTGAGTCTTGATCCACTGGTAACCTTCGATCATAAAGGGATCATTCTGGATGTGAACGAGGCTACAATTAAAGCTACAGACAGAACTCGGGAAGAGTTGATAGGAACACCGTTTGCAAATCATTTCACAGATCCTGAAAGGGCATACAAAGGTGCCATGTTGACCTTTGAGACCGGAGAGGTTCGGGATTACGAACTGGTCATGAAAGCCAGGGACGGAACCGAGACCATCGTCTCATACAACGCTTCAGTCTACAGAGATCAGACAGGAGAGGTGGTTGGTGCCTTTGCCGCTGCCCGTGACATCACAGAACGCAAAGCCGCGGAACAAGAGTTGCGGGAAACCGTCAGGAGGCTCGAGGAGTACACCAATCGTATCAATAATCTCGTGGTAACCATGCTTGGGGAGATTGCAGTCAAATAATGTTGGTCATGGACAACCGAAAATCCCAGTGAAATGCACCCGGAGACTTTTGTTCCTTGCGCCATCGCGTCTTTGCGTTATTGTTTTTCAATTTAACGAGAAAGGCGAGAGAGACGCGAAGAGTGTTGTCAATCTCAGTCTTCACGTCTTGTGCGTTGTTGTACATCCAACTGACCATTACGGAAATCACTGGATTTCCAGACAGTGCCACAAGTGCGACATCAACGAAGAGAACAGCAGGGGAATCGCCGGGTTTTGCCAGGAGCGTGGGGTTGCGATTGTCAGGAATTTCCCTTATGATCCGGTGGTCACCGGGCGATGGTTGCAGGCATGCCAGTGGTTGAATTCTCAGAATGGGCAGTATCAGGTGCAATAAAAGAGATATGGGCGAGTATAGGATGAAGATTGGGTTTCGGAAGGGAATGTCTTTAATGTAACAAAGTCAAGTTGAGTATAGGGTCGTATGCCCTACACCATAAGAAAAAATTACATCCATATTGTTTCATCCGGGTCATCAAATGAACAAAACAACAAAAGAATTACCCATTCAATATGCCGAAAGGGAGTTGCAACTGATCAGCATCGATCCTCTGGTACTATTCGATCAGGAAGGGATCATTCTGGATGCTAACGATGTCATGTCTCGGGTTACCGGCAGATCCGTAGATGAGTTGGTGGGAACACCGTTTGCCGACTATTTCACAGATCTGGAAAGGGCATACAAAGGTGCGATGCTGGTCTTTGAGACCGGAGAGCTTCGGGATTGCGAACTGGTCATGAAAGCAAAGGATGGAACCGAGACTATAGCCTCGTACAACGTTTCGGTCTATAGGGATCAGAAAGGAAACGTGGTTGGTGCCTTTGCTGCTGCCCGTGACATCACCAAGCGAAAAAATGCTGAAATTGCGCTGCGTGAGAGCAAAGCAGAACTCGACTTAATCTTCCATATCGCTGCTGATGCAATGTGTGTAATGGATGCTGATTTTAACATCATCAAGGTGAACAATACTTTTATCCGGATGGCGGGTATGGATGAGGGTGAAATCATCGGTAAGAAATGCTACGATGTCTTCAGTGGGGAACTCTGCCATTCAAAAGATTGTCCACTTGAGAAGCTGAAAAAGGGAGAAGGGTTTGTTGAACGTGAATCTATCAAGAAGCGATCGGACGGTAAAGAGATACCGGTTATCGTGAATGCTGCAAGATTGGATCGGGACGGCAAATTTGTTGGGATTGTAGAGGATTTTAAGGACATCACCGAGCGCAAACGGTCTGAAGACGAAATTCATGAGCTCCAGCGCTACAATCGCGGATTAATTGAGGCAAATCTGGATCCTATGTTAACATTCGATCATAAAGGGATCATTATGGATGTGAATGGGGCTACAATTCGGGCTACCGGCAAAACCCGGGAAGAGTTGATAGGAACACCGTTTGCCGACTATTTCACAGATCCTGAAATGGCATACAAAGGTGCGATGCTGACCTTTGAGACCGGAGAGGTTCGGGATTACGAACTGGTCATGAAATCCGGGGACGGGACTGAGACTATGGTTGCTTGCAACGCTTCGGTCTACAAGGATCAAAACGGAAACGTGGTTGGTGCCTTTGCTGCTGCCCGCGATATCACAGAACGCAAGCGTGCTGAACAGGAGTTGCGGGAAACCGTGGGGAGGCTCGAGGAGTACACCAATCGCGTCAATAGTCTCGTGGTAACGATGCTTGGGGAGATTGCAGTCAAACAATGCAAATCATAACTTCCGTCAACCGTTTTCATGTAGGTTTTCTCTTCATAACCGGCGTAATAAGGAGATTTTTACAAAATGAGCATAGATATTGACGAACTGGCAAAACGGCTGGAAACTCAGGTATTAGAGGATGCTAAAGAGGTGTTCTCAGAGACGGTGCTCGAATATGCATACAATCCAAGAAACATGAGCGAGCTCCATGATGCCAATGGAGTTGGGAGGATGACAGGCACCTGTGGGGATACTGTGCAGATACAGATCCGTGTTGAGAACGGCAGAATAAAAGAGAGCGGATTCATAACTGATGGATGCGGCGCATCGGTCGCATGTGGGAGTATGCTCACCGAGATTGTCACAGGTAAGACGATTGAGGCGGCGTTGATTATCGACAGCGGCGATCTCCTGCGCAGTCTGGACGGACTGCCAGAGGAGAATGTGCACTGCAGTGTTCTTGCGGTGGATGTTCTGCGGGAAGCGATTCAGGATTATCGCCGGTCAACCCTTTCGTAAATGTCTTGCTCACGAGATGTGCGAATGTGAATTTAGGTCGGCACACCTATTGCATTGTGGTGCGAAAAATAGACTCTCTGGCACAGTCCGTGACAGTGAACTCAAACATTCATCCGCTCGATATCGGTTTTGCAGAGTTTCCGGTCAGCTGAAACTATAATTAACCGCTGATAAACGCAGGTGAACGCGGATTTGTTAATCAGGCATCTGCGTGTATCAGCGTGCATCTGCGGTTACTAAAATTGAAAGAAGCCATAGTAACCGGAAAAGAATAAAATCACTAACATTGGAGGATATCCCTCATCCACTTGATTTACCATGGAGCTCGATTTCACGGGAATTACCAAGAGCTGAAAAATAACCGCAGAGTACGCGGAGGTTCGCAGAGATGCGCCAGTCTCTGCGTACTATGCGGTTAAACTCCCTGTTTGGTTACAGTATGCCCCATGTCCAGGGCAGTTCCTGCATAGTGAAGTCCCCCGATATTGATTTAGGTACCTGAGTAGTTACAATTCCGGTTCTTTTGCTATGCCGGTTCATGAAATTACACTCCACAAAGTGGTGTTGTCGTGTGCGATACTGAAGGTAACCAGCCGTGCCCGCAAATCCCCAATCGTCCGCCACTCACCTCTCACTGCAGAACGTATGTCGTCCCCCGCTCATTCGGAAACGAGACCCAGTTGAAGAGCAGGACTGCGTCGCCGATGTTCACCGCACCATCACCAGTCACATCACCGGCGACTCTGTCGATGATGGTAAACGACTTTGACGTGTCCGTATTTGTGTTTGCGTTCGTTGACGCGTCAGTTGCCACAACCGTCACAGTGCATGTGCCATTTGTTCCAGGCGCTGTGATTGTGCCCTGCCATATATCGC
>JAYEFS010000447.1:0-7631 GCA_034658695.1 Methanobacteriota archaeon
GGGGAATCACGCCAACACCAAGAACCATAGCCAGTGCAGCACCAAATCCGGCAGCAGCCGATACACCAAGCGTGTAAGGGCTTGCCAGGGGATTATCAAGTATCGTCTGCATCTCAGCACCTGCGATAGCAAGGGCAGCACCGATCAATATCGCCATCAGAGCCATCGGCAACCGTATTACCCAGACGATGACATGGGTGGTGGGATCGCTCTGACCCGGTGATATGATCGTTCTGAATACCTCAGAGATCGGGAGCTGTGCAGGTCCTGTCGAGACATCTATTATGAGGGTTACGATACAGGTTGCTGCAAGCGAGACGAGCAGGACGTACTTCCGCCACGTTATCTTCGCGTATAGCTCCCTCGCGTTCATCTCTGTTGTACGCCCCTATTCTTCGATAGACAGCATCCAGACACCACTGTATTCCACTGGCATGAATCTCTCGTGGAACTCTCTCAGGTCTTCTTCCGGGTCCAGATCCTCGAATTCATCCGGATAGAAGCATTTAGCAAAGTACTGCACAGCTACAAAGTCATAGAGGTGCCTCGAGAGTCCATGATGGATACTGTGGACCCGATCGTTCTTCACTGCATCAAGTGTATCCCAGCCCGGACGTTCTGTAAAACCATTGAGAAGCTCTCGTGATTCGTCAGGGTCGGCGTAATATCCAAGTCTCATCGAATCAGGGGTGGCGGGCCAGTATGAGCCGGTCAGAATTATCACGTCGGGGTTGGCGTCGAGGAGATATTCGGGATTTATCGGTCCGTATTTCTCTATCACGTCTTTAGCGATGTTTATTCCTCCGCAGTTCTCAACGAGCGCACCCCACATGTAGTTGCCATAAGTATTGCTGTATTCGGATGGTCCCTTGTGTGCGCATTCCACGTAAACCTCTGGTTTTTCTCCGTCTACATCCTCCAGGCGGGAGTATACCTCACCTACGTGCTCTGTGTAGAAGTCCACCAGGTCTTGCGCCCTCTCCTCTTCACCCAGCACATAACCCAGCATCAATGTACTTTTTGCGTGTGCCTCAACGGTCTGGATGTGGTAGTCCACGCAGATCGTGGGAATGCCGGCTTGCTCCAGCCTGCTTATGTCATCCCTGGCTCCGTCGTAGTTCAGTACGGTCATTATGACAACATCCGGCCCGAGTGATATCGTCTTCTCAGCGCTGAACGTTCCTTTGTGTATGTAGCCAACATCCGGTATGTCGTCTATCTCCGGAAACGCATCTGTGTACTTCTCCCAGATCCACTGTCTTCTTCCTTCCCAGTAGTCTCTGGTCCAGCCCACAATCTTCTCGAAAGGTTCTTCACCACCCTCAACAGCGAGATATTCCTCAAAATTGAAGAGCGGCACGACTCTTTCGACCGGTTTGTTTATTGTTACAGCCCTATCCGCAAGATCGAGAACCGTAAGCTCCTTCTCTTTCCCGAGAATGACAAGCTCGATCTGCGTCACATCCTGCATGTTGATCTTGCCGTCATACTTGCCGTCTGCAAGCTCTGTTCTGTCGCGGTATTCGAGGATGATCAGTTCGGTGTAGGTCACATCCTGCATGTTGATCGTCTCATCCTCGTTCGCGTTGCCGAAGATGCCAAGCGTGTAGTCGGATGCTGCGGCTGGTAATGACAGCAAGAGCATCATGATTATTCCAAACAATATACTTGTTCTCATATTTATAATCTCCATCTGTATTCCCATCAACTCTCCTCTGGCTGCGGATACACAAATATGCCATGCTCATATATATTATAATCTATGTAACAGAACTCGTCGATAAATTCCTGGTGCATTGCCTGCGGATCAATATCTTCGAAGAGTTCGGGATGCATCAGCTTTGCCATGTATGTGGGACCAATAATATTGAGTCCGCCCCGGCTTACGAGGAAATCATCCACCGTGTAAACACGCCCGTTCTCAACCGCATCGGACATCGCCAACTCGGGGCGGTCCATGACTTCCTGTATCGCTGCTGCCTGCTTTGAGGGATCGTCTGCTTCATAACCATCAAATATCCGTCTGAAGATGAACTCGGGATTCTGTTCCATCACCCATTCGGGATCTATCACGTTTGTTATTGAACCATACCCGGAATCGTCCGGACCTATCACCCCATCAATGATGTTCTTTCCACCAGCCAGGTTGATCGCCACACCCAATCTGCTGCCTGAAGCAGCGCACTTGTATTTGTGTTGGGATTCAAAGTATGCTCGTGGTTTCTCATCATCCGAAAGTCCTTCTGATCGAGTTTTGAGTGTATCATAGTATCCTTCATACCAATCGATGAACTCCTCAGCCTCTTCTTCCCGGTCATAAAGGTATCCTAACGTTCTCACGTTTACCACTATGGCATCCTGTTCACGCATGTTCAAAGAAATGAGAGGAATGCCCGGAAGTTTTTCTTTGAGTATCCTCTTCATTTCCACACCTTCGGGTATAGCATGTGCTAACTCCAGATTCGTATGAACAGCGTCAACATTCAGACTGAGTACCTTCTCGAAGTCACAGTCACAGTTACTTGGATAACAACTCCCAACTATTGGCAGCTTACTAATCTCAGGATAAAAACTCGGGTTTTGTGCAAACTGGTTGGTGGGAACAGTAACAATTGTGTCCCTTGCACCGAGTGCCCGTACCACCAGAGGAGCAGCCCAACCCAAATGTGCCGCACGTTCTATCGGCTTATGGACAGTCTCAGCTTCCCCGATCAGATCAAGGTACGTAAGCTCCTTCTCTTTCCCGAGAATGACAAGCTCAATCTGCGTCACGTCCTGCATATTGATCTTGCCGTCGTGCTTGGCGTCTGAGAGTTCTGTTCTGTCGCGGTATTCGAGGATGATCAGTTCGGTGTACGTCACATCCTGCATGTTGATCGTCTCGTCCTCGTTCGCGTTTCCGAAGATATCGAGCGTGTAGTCTGATGCTGCGGCTGGTAGTGTCAGCAGCAGCAAGCTTAGGGTCATCATGACCAATATTCTATTCATTCTCATCGTGTAATACCTCCTTGTAGCAAACTTTTACTCTGTATAGTTATATATAAAATATATGCTACGTAGCGTGTGTGTAGATAGCTATTATGTTCCTAACTTAAAACTTTCTATCAGTATCGTAGCATGAAATGAGGATTACCAAGACACCCATCACACCCTCCACCTCGACAACTTTGTTACCCCTTTCACCAGTACTCTCGCCGTTCTCTCAGTATGAGATAAATGAACAAAGGAACGCCCATAAAGGCTGTCACCACCCCTACCGGGAGAATTGCGGGTGCTATAATCTGCATCGACACTATATCTGCCACAACAAGCAATACAGCTCCGACGAGACCGGATGCAGGGATCAAAAATCTGTTATCTCCGCCAATAACCATGCGGGTTATGTGGGGAGCAACAAGCCCTATGAAACCAATTGCGCCAGTGAAGCAGACGATGGTCGATATCAGTAATGATGCAAGTATCAATGTAAACACTCTGACACGCTCAACATTCACACCGAGGCTCTTTGCGGATTCGTCTCCGGAACCCATCACGTTGATGTCCCACGACTTCAGTATAATTAGAGGGACCACACATCCAAGCACGATAGACATCGGGTAGAGTTTGCTCCACGCTGCTTTTCCGAGGTCTCCCACCATCCAAAATACCACCGCCCTCACTGCTTCTGCTTCACCAAAGTACTGCACCAGTGTTATAGCTGCACTGAAGAGATACATCATCGCAATGCCCCCGAGTATCATTGTTTCGGGCGTAGCTCGTTTGTGTCGTGCTACCCCATAGATGAAGAATGTAGGGATCAGGGAGAAGATGAATGCGTTTCCTATAATAAGATACTGCCCGCCGATGAAACCGGCACCAAAGACGATAGCGAGGGCAGCACCAAATCCGGCGCCATGGGCGATTCCAAGTGTGTACGGACTTGCGAGCGGGTTTCTGAGTATCCCCTGCAGCACAGACCCTGCAATGGCGAGACTGGTGCCTGCGACGATACCAAAAAGGATGCGTGGGAGTCGTATATTCCATATAATCGTCGTTCCGATAGCAGGAACCTCGAAATAATCCGGAAAGAACCTGTGAAGAATCGTGCTATATACCTCCGGGATCGAGTAGTCCACAGGTCCGAGAGTCACGCCTATCCCGAGCAGGAGAACGATTAACAGAGAGAGGAAGACGATGAACAGTATCTTTCTCCCGACAGATCTCTTGTATTCTCCCGCTATCTTAAGTCTCGTTTCCGCGCCCTCTGATTGTGACATCTCGGTGTTAATCCTTCTTTCCCATGACAATCATCGACGGGCTTGGCGGGGTCTGAATATCGAAGATACGTATGTTCGAAAATCCCGCTTCTCTCAATAGACCTGCGTATTCATTCGGGGTATAGACATGACAGTCCCTATTCATTATGGACGCGTATAGGTCAAATAGAACCGATATCCGTGGACCTGTCCTGCTTTCGTTGACAACCCAGTGATTGAGGATCACAGCGCCATTACTATCAAGAGAGTCGTAGATTTTACTGAGAACTGATTTCATGCCTTCTTTTTGATAAAATACATGGGAAATAAAGACCAGATCGTAACCGTTCCCGAGGTCGTCATTATTAAAGTCACCAGCTATCAGTTTTATTCGATCTTCCATTTCATGCTTGGCTATGAACTCTTTGGCAAGCCCGATCACATGCGGGCGGTCAAACATGGTAACTTCTGAGACTGAATCCTTTCGAGCGAACGCCATTGAATATGCACCATGGGCACCGCCCAGATCAAGAATTCGTTTCGCACCGGCAAATTCCGGAATATCCCTGAGTGTGTCAAATATGATCGGAAGCTCGTGGCACAATGCCCCTTCTGCATGTCCAAGTATCTGCACTTCGTCGAAGGTATAATCTTCTAAACGCTCTTGCAGAGACCCGCCGCTCTCCAACACCTCATCAAGAAATGAGAGGAGCATGTTGCTGCCAACCGTTATTCTGACAAGGTTGCCTATGTAATTCGGTTTCCTCTCCACCAGAAACGTTTCTGCCTCCAAGGTATTGGTATAACTGCCGTCGGACCTTGCCAGCAGCCCAAGAGTGACCAGAACATTGAGAAATTTCTCTGTTGTGCGAGGATCGGTTCCCATCTCTCTGGCAGCTTCTTCTGCGTTTTTGCTCTTGGATTCGGACAATCTGGTGAATACGCCATTTTCAACCGCCGTATTCAGTATATGGGATACTCTGTATCCATTTATCATCCTATCCAGCGGTTCCGGGCTTATTACGGGTTTATTGATGCTGCTCATCTCTAAGCCTCCTTTCTGAACATTAAAATCGCAGATGGGCAATAAGAGCACTCCTCAATCATGGCTACATCTTCTATCACAAATCCATAAGGCTCGATCAGATCAGCGTATTCATCTATAGAATGCATCTGATGTTCATCACTCAAGAAACACATGTCAAGATCAACTAACGACGTTGCAAACGATCCGTTCCTATTCTTAGGAATAACACAGTTTTTGAGAACGAACCTGCCATCACAATTGAGCGCATCATGGATCCTGCGCAATACCAAATCGAGCACATCCCCCTGCAGGTAAACGTGAGAGATGAAGACCGCATCATACCCATTTCCGATGTCACCCCCCATGAAATCACCTTCCTGTATTGTTACTCGACCAGTCACCCCGTACTCCTCAATGTGTTCTTGTGCATTTCCAAGTCCGGGCACTCCCGGAAAGTCAAAGAGTGTTGCTTTAAGTTCCGGATTCTTATCCGCGAATGCGATGGCGTAAAGTCCATGCGTGCCCCCGAGATCAAGGAGCTCTCTCGCATCTCTGAACCACGCATAGCTTGATACGACTTCAGCAGTTGCCTGAACCTCGCCACGTATCGCAGCCTCCTTCATGGCCATGCTGAAGCTTTTGTCATGCAATCCGGACATGGCTCCAGGATCTAGCTGCACATACCCGCGTTCGAGAGCTTCTCCTATCTTTGCCCAGTCGTCATAAGGACCTGTCCCAAACGAAACCGTTTTAGACAGCCCGATGTAAGTCCCCTAGTAGAACGGCTCTCCTTTCACCAAAAAAGTCTCTGCAAGCGGGGTATTGGTGCATTTTCCGCTACCTTTAACGAGCAATCCTGTTGAAACCAGTGCATTCAGAAGTTTTTCCGTGATGCATGGATCCGTTCCAATCTCATGAGCGATCTCTTCAGCGCTCTTCGATTCTTCCGATAGTACCGTAAAGATATCATGCCCAACAGCAGTAGACAGAACCTGTAAACTCTGGTAACTGTCTGCCATCCCGCAGATTCTTGCAGGACTTACTCCGGGCATTGTATCTGATGTGTTCATTGTTCCATCACCCTGTTTTTGAGATAAAAAAATTGGGAGGGGATGAAAATCCCCTACTCACACCTACAAATGCCACACATCTCGATCATCTCTGTCCAGATGCCGTCAGCCCCGTAAACTTCCTCAAGTATTTCGTTGCCGACCTCTTCTACGTCCAGATCTACGAATTCGTCCAGGTGGAAGAGTTTAGCCATGTAGAATGACTCGACAACGCCTGTTGCCGGATCCCATCCAAACATAAAGCCTTTTGTGGAATAGACCTTCCCATTTTGTACCGCACTCACACTATCGAGATCAGGGTCTGATAGCACATCCTCTATCGTTAAACTGCCCACCGCCCCGACACAGTGAAGCAGGATGACATCCGGATTCCATGCAATGATCTGCTCTTTTGAGACCTGCCACATCATAGCACCGTACGGTCCCGGTGCGCCTTCATCAGCCACAGATTCACCTCCGGCAACTTCTACAGGCTCGTAGACAGCGGGAGTGTATGTAAGTTCGCCCCAGAACGCAAGATACACCTTTGGCTTCTCGTCGTCCGAGATGTCGGACGTAACTTCAGTGACTTCATCGAGCTTTTCGCTATAATATGAAATCAGCTCTTCTGCCCGGTCCTGCTCGTTGAGAACATAACCCATGAGCGTGAGCTCTTTGAAATCAAGGATGGGTTCCCCTGCATGAGCATCCATCGTTGGCACACCTGTTGTTTCCTGGACGGAATCAGCGTCAGCAAAGCTGACAAGAACCAGATCAGGCTCAAGCGTTGCCATTATCTCCAGGTTCGGGCCCCCATAATAGGGACTGCCTGTGATGGGAAGTTCTGCAAGTTCAGGGTGTGTCATTGATATGGCAGGGTAACGGTCTACACGATCACCAGAAATAGCGTCCGGGATCCCGACGATTCTATCCGCAGCACCAAGCGCACAGATCACTCGAATGTCCTGCGGCATGCTGGAGCTGGCTATCCTCTCAACCGGCTTGTTTATCGTAACGATTCTATCAGTGACATCAAGAACCGTCATCTCCTTCTCCTTTCCCAGAATGACGAGCTCGATCTGGGTCACGTCCTGCATATTGATCTTGCCATCATACTTGGCGTCTGATAGTTCTGTCTCGTCTCTGTATTCGAGGATGATCAGTTCGGTGTAGGTCACATCCTGCATGTTTACCAGCAATTCCCGTTGTATCTATAAACGCATGCAGTCAAAGGGTCGATTCTCTATACTTTCGTAAACATTTACGTACAATGTTGAGACGCAAAAAGAATAATTCCAAATAATGTTTAGTAAATTCGGA
>JAYEFS010000448.1:0-7629 GCA_034658695.1 Methanobacteriota archaeon
GGATGTGATATTAGCGTTTCCCCGCCTCGAACTGACCTGCGGATAGGCGAACTAAAAAGTAATCGGCATGACAAAGATGGCGGCGGTGGATACGTATCACGAGTGAAGGTAGCTCGTCATCAGCCTTCCCTTTTCACCCAACCGGCGCATTAAAAACGATCCGAATATCCCCGTTCTTAATTCCCCTCGCACCCGCACCGCCAACCTACAACCCGGGACGCCCGCCTCGCGTGTTCCATCCCCCTATCAAACACCTCTTCGCCCATCCTGAGCGGTATATTCTTCTTTCTGAGAGTTCCCATTATCCTGCGTACCGTTACATCGGTTATCTCCGATATCTCCTTCAAACTCCCCTTTTCATTCACATAGAGTTCAATCACCTTCTCTATTCGGTACTGTTCCAGCTGTTCCTCTATGAATTTCCTTGCCAGCGTACTCTTTGGTATATGTTCTGCCTTTGCAAGTCTATCAATCGCCATATCGACATCTGCGCCCCCAAAACTCAAGTCGACATAATTCTCCATCCCCCTCCCGCTCTCCTCACCCACTCCCATGAGTCCGATCTTACCGCACCCCAACATATCTTCAAATAGCGAAAGCGGTTGAGGCAGCTTATCTTCGCAGCAAGAAGCGGCACATCCTTCACGCATCACCACCGTCACTGCCACCACTGCCACCACTGTCGCCCACCCCAACCGACGCCCGGTCACGGTCACGGTCACGGTCACGCACCTTCACCGAATTGCTGGCAGAATCTCCGTCTATCTTCGAGCCGAACCGAAACTTCCCGAAATCGACCTTCTTATCAAATTTTATCGGGTCTTCAAAGATATATGGCAACCTTTCCATCGCTTCTTCGATCTTCAGACCGCACTCATGCTCGTTACACTCACTCTGCTCAATCGTCTCAAAACTCACGTCCTGAAAGATGCTCTTCTGATCCACGCCAGCCTTCTCTGTTATCACCGGCAGAAAATCCCGGTTTATCTCGTAGCCGACTGAGTTTCTCGCAAGGTTCCTGGCTGCGAGAGTCGTTGTGCCGCTGCCGAGAAACGGGTCAAGAACCGTGTCCCCGACAAAGCTGAACATCTTGATGAGCCGCAACGGCAGTTCGAGAGGAAACATCGCCAGATGTTTATCCTGTTTCTCACCAGGAAAGTTCCAGTGCCCGGTAAAATATTGATTCCACTCCTCTCCGGTCATTTTCGATCGATCTTTAATCTCCCTGGAAACTTTCGGTGCGCTCCCGTACTTCTTGAAGATCAGGATGAATTCGTAATCAAGCTTCAGTATCCCGTTTCTGGGAAACGGGTACGACCCCATAACATTAGCCCCGCCTGTTGTGTGGGTCGTCGTCACCTTCTGCCAGATGACGGCGCCCATATAATCAAATCCGACGGTTTCGCAGAACTTGATTATCTCTGTTCGTATGGGTATGACCTTATACCGCCCGTAATACACCGAGCGAGCGAATTGGTCTCCGATGTTCACGCAGAGACGGCAGCCGCTGTGCAGAACCCTTTCACACTCGTTCCAGACGATATTGAGGTTGTTTACGTACTCTTCATAAGAATCGTTGTAACCGATCTGCGCCCTACTCCCGTAGTCTTTCAGCTGCCAGTACGGCGGAGATGTGACAACGAGATGCACGGATTCATCAGAAACCTCATCCATCTGCCTTGAATCCCCAATTATGATCCTGTGGTGTGCGCTCATGTCACATTCTTCAATGATGCAGTATCACTTAAATCCACTGATGGGCGGACAGCATAAAGATGGGGGGCTATATCCCTGATTCTCGACCCATTCATTGGACGCGGGCAGACCGCAATCGCAGCGATAAAGGCAAACCGTCGTATCCACTTCAAAAAGTATGGTAAAACTCATCTTCAGTCTTTCTGAAAGATATGCATAGAAACCTCAATCTGTGTTTATCAGTGTTAATCTGTGGCTAAAAGTTTTATTCGCCACTGATTAACACAGATTACGCAGATTAACGATGTGAATGGCTTTTCAGATCGATAGTGCTCCATTCTGGCAGTTGTGCTTACTTAAGACAATCCAATGTACCCGGAAAATAATAAAAGGTCTCCAAAAAAGTCCGGTGGCTGGGGCATCGGGGCGAAATTCGCGTACGCCCCTGCCTGCGCCAGTGCGGTGTAACATCACCCATAATCTCACGATACCCCGCTCTTTGGGGGTCGTTCGATCTAACATTCCACTGGTTGTCTCATGTCATCGTCTTCAGGGGGCTGCCATAACCTCGTTCTCTTATCAACCAGCCATTTCCGGATCAGTGTTGAGTCCTTCAGGGTCACCTCAGAATCGTCATCCGTATCTGCGCACTTGATCTGACTCTCATTGAGATCCATCCCGCTAATGAGATTGAGCTTGATCGCTGTTGAATCCTTGAGCGAGACGCAACCATCGTAATTGACATCGCCCTCCATGTGGTCATCGGTTACTCTCAGTGTCACTGGCACCACCACCTCGCCCTCATCCGGATCGTTGTTTGATATTACGATCTTCGCGCTGTGGACTCCCGGTTCTGGATCTGTTGCATTCACCATAACACAAACCTCATCGCAGTTGCCTGACTCCACCGTGCCATCTCTTCGGTCTACAGATAGCCATCCACCACCACCTCCAGCATCACTCATCACCGCCCGTATCATGTAGTCCTCTGCGTGCCACGGCGACCATTTGTCCGTATAATCCCAGCTACGCTTGTCGATCGGAGGATTATTGTCGTATCCTACGCTTGGTGCATCTCCCTGCCGCCAGTGCATTGCGATCATAAAATCATCCGGAACGGTTATGCCACCCATATATAGATCGTACCATCCGTCGCTGACAGGAGTTGTTGTTCCGGATCTTATCACGCCCCCTGGCTCAGTTCCTATCCATTCGAGCACACTCCAGTCAAACGAATTGTCTTGCATACTCTCGCTCTCGTTTATATCGAGGTAGAATCTGGCGGTCTCGAGCGTGTTACAATCGGGGTTTGTGATCGTGAAGTGGACCGCCACGCCGCATCCGGCAGTATCCCAGCAGTATGCACCATCGGCTTCGCCATCATCGTACCCGATCTCATTGTATTCCGTAATCGCCACAATCTCTGTTGATGGAATGGCAGCTACCGCGCCAACCCGCTTTTGGATCCCATCCGGACTCAATGCGGACTTGGCGATTGCGGTAACATCGCGGTCTGTTGCCTCGTATGATATCGAGATGTTGTACTCCAGATCTCCACAACCGCCACCGTCGCAATCGCAATCGTTGCAGATCGCAAGCGCAACACTTGCGACCCCATCCGGCGGCAATTGCAGATCGATCTCCGCTGGCGTCACATTGATATCAATATCCACGCCGCTGCCATCATAGTCAATAGCGTCTCTTTTGAGATCGCACACAGAATCAATGCCTATACTGAGGTCGTATTTCCCGCCTGCGCCCTGTTCAGGGGGTGCAACTTCCACCACATATCGATCTGTTTTTTCGGAAATGGTGATGGCACTGGCTTTTTTCCCACCAATTTCTACTGTTAAGTTGTCTTTGAAGTCTTTAAATCGGTCTCTGGTCAGTTCTGGTATAAAAACATCATCATCCCTGTTGATCTCAAATTCAAGGGTTGTCCTGATCGGATCATTGTTGGAACCCGCATTCACCGGAGTTACCTCTGTGGGCTTGAGAATGTTCAGAATCGAGATGCCTGTGGTTTCAAGTGTATACTGCCCGGTGCCAGACGATCTTTGATCATGTCCTGCAACGATCACGGTGATATTGTCCAGTCCCCCTGAATCAGTCTCCCGATATCGTCCATACAATGGATACGATACCCATCCACCAGATAACGGGATTTCCATGACTTCGTAACCGGAAGCCCCGGCTGGCACCGTATGAACCGTGAAGTCGGATGACCCATCACCTATGAATTCTCCTTTGAGAGTGCCCACATTTGTCAGATTCAATGTAACGTAATCCGCTGCCCATTCGTTTACAGAGCCCGATGTATCATCTTCTCCACCTCCAAAGTCCAGCGTCGTTGCGTTGGCATGTATGCCGGGATACGTTGCATATCCGTACAGGTCGCTCAAGCTCATATCATTCAGGTGATTGGCAATAACCCAGTTGTCGAATATGTCCGGGAACCTTTTGGCATATCCATGGTTCAAAAGAACATTGTTTATCCCGGCAATCCCATTGTCCTCCTCAGCCACCAGATCTCTTATAAAACGTTCATGACTGTAATTTCCTGATAGGTCACCATATTTCTCAGATAAATATATCGTCCACAGGTAGCTGGCTCCGTAATCGCCGATTGTGCCACCCCAGAAAGTCAACGGTACGCCAGTGTTGTCCATGAACGTCTCTGCATGACCATACGCTTCGTGTTGGTGGTACACCACATAGATTGCATAATCCGCACACCCTTCATCAACCCATGTTTCTTCGTTTGCATCATAATTCCAGTGTACACAATGCTGGAATTCGTGAGCAACAACGCCTTCGTCGCCGATAAGTGAATCTATGTATATGATCTCGATATGATCAAAAGACGTCTCTTGCGTGGACCAGAAATAGCCTCCGACACGATCCTCCGGTATATCCAGGAGTAAAATATATATTTTAGGATCGTTATCCACATTTGGAGGATCGCCGAATGTGTCTGTCACTCCCTCGTATATAGCATCGCTGAATTCACTTGCCCAGCGATCCACAGTGGCTTGATCTACAGTCACATCAACATCAACATAAACATGACAATACTCAGTCGTATCATTCCTCAAATCTGCGGTGACCTGGTAGCACGACGAATCAACAGCCCAGAACGTCCTTTGATTCTGATGGCTTACTTTCATCACGGGTGCGGAAGCTTCAACTTCCTTACGTAACTGTTCCCATTCATCTGGCGAAAGGTCCGGTATCTGCGGAGTTCCGCAGATCATAGTATTGTTCTCTGTGCCCCTGGCTTTCTGATCGCTCCCACAAACTAAAGGCACACTATTAATAGCTAATATCAAAATACTCAGGGCAAGTATCAGTTGTTTGGTTCTCATCCCGTCCACCTCTTATTTTCCACATTTTATATAAATTAAATGCGGTGCCAGAAGGCACCACATGATTCTTCGATCGTATGTGTTCAGCCAACCACACGATTGAATCTCGTGAATTCTTGTGGTTTTTCTGCATCAGCTAAACACATACGTTCGATCTAACACGCCACCGGTTTTTCCATGTCGTCGTCCTCAGGAGACTGCCACAATTTCGTGGACTTGTCAACCAGCCATTTCCGGATCAGTGTCGAATCCTTCATGGTCACTTCACCATCATCCCACGTATCTGCGCATTTGAGCTGACTCTCGTTAAGATCCATCCTGCCAACGAGGTAGAGCTTGATTGCTGTCGAATCCTTGAGCGAGACGCATCCGTCTCCGTTGACATCGCCCTCCATGAGGTCAGGCGGCGGCACAGATTTCCGCACCTCCATGCTAACCGACACTCTCACCGGATTCTCGTCCTTGTCCGGATCGTTGCTCGATATAGTGACTGTCGCGCTGTAATTCCCGGATTCCAGACCTGTTGTGTCTACCGTCAGGATGCGATCATCGCAATTGCCGGGCGCAACCATGCCGTCTGTCTCTGCCTTATCCAGGAATATCCATTCACCGGTATCACACGATATCGATATGTCGTATGTCAGATCTCCGTCGCCCTCGTTGCAGATATGAAGCGTTTCACTGCTACTTCCGTTCAGCGGCAACTCCAAATCGATTGCAACTGGCGTTACATTGATATCCGGCTCACCAATTGAACACACAACCGCCCTGATCAGGTAGTTCTTTTCGGGCTCAAGATCCCATGCGTACCCGGGGTATGTCCATGGATAATCCCAGCTGCGATTGACTGAAGAGTTGATATCAGCCGCTAAGTATGGCGCACTTCCATGTATCCAGCGCAGTGCGATCACAAAATCCTTTGGAACGCTGATACCGCCCATATCCACATCATGCCAGCCATCCTTGATCGGGGTCGTTGTTCCGGATGCTATTATGTCCCCTGGCTCAGTTCCGGTCCAGTTAAGTACACTCCAGTTGAACAAATTACTGGGCACACTCCCATTTATCATTATGTTGAATCTGGCCGTTTCAAGCGTTTCATAGTTAGCCGGTCTTGTGAAGTGGACCGCAAGACGCTGCTGCCCACCACCAAATGGGTATGACCAGTACTCCTCTGCCGACCCATCGTCATACGCGATCTCCTCACAGTTGCCAGAGACCGTGAAATCGTCTGGTTCGGGCATGGATCCGGTGCCGTGCATCAGCACAGCACAGCTCTTCTGCTCTTCTGCATACATGCCAGTCGCTGAAAGTGCGAGTACTGCAAAGAGCACCAGCACAATAGAGACCATTCCTCTGTTTTTCATGTTTACCTCCTTTTGTTTATCCATTCATTCTATGTTATTCACACATCACCGGTTTTTCCATGTCGTCGTCCTCAGGAGACTGCCACAGCCCCTCGGACGGGTCAACCAACCATTTCCGGATGAATGTCGAGTCTTTCAGGGTCACTTCAGAATCATCGTCCGTATCTGCGCACCTGCACTGACTCTCGTTGAGATCCATCCCGCCAACGAGATTGAGCTTGATCGCTGTTGAATCCTTGAGCGAGACGCACCCATCCATATTGACATCCCCCTCCATGAGTCCTGATACGGATGGTGTCACTCCGAGCGTTCCGTTGACGATGTTGTGCCTGATACCGACGGTATCGCAGTCGCAGAACTCTCTGACCTCGAGATCCAGCGGACTCGTATCACCCGCGCTGCCCACCGCCTTCAGCGTCACGTACGCAAAGACGAAGTCGCCGGTCTCAGAATCTGTCGTGTTCCGGACCATCTTTGTGACGCCGGGATTGTTCTCAATGTGGTATGTTACATGCCCCATGTCCCCATCGACAACGTTCTCGACGGTCGCAACAGAACTGTCGTAATGGAGCCAGATGTTTGTGGTGCAGAGATCAGTCACTCCAGTGATGTTGATCGGAACCGTCACGCCAGAATCCTCTGGCACACTTGCGTTCTCAATTGCGACGGTTGCATCTGCGCGCAATGGTCTTGTGCCAATCACCACAAAGACGCGCTCATGCTTCTCGAGTTCGCCATATCTGATCCGACCGTAGCCGTTCTCGCCCCAGAATGAGCTCCAACTGTTCTTGATGATCCAGCATTCATTGGGGTCATCGTATCCGACGAGCACAACACCGTGATCTGCCTCCGCGAATTCATCTGACGACCAGACCGATTCATAGATGCCGCCGGTGTAGTAGAAAAGATCCTCTGATACGTTGAGCACAACGACCATCGGACCATAGTCCTCCAGGATCCACTTGTAGCACTCGGTCCTGTGGCATACCGGAACGCCTATTCTCTCGCATGTCCATGCCCTATCCTGCCAGTCAGAGCAGGTATCGTTGCACGAGATGCTGTCATTTGCCCGATACCTGAGACACTCCTCATCAGGTACGCCGACGTCCCTGATATATTTCAGAGTTGCATTCGTCCAACCGCCTTCCTCGCAATCCCCGCCTCCGCTGCAGGAGAGGATATTCTGCTCCGAGGAATCAAAG
>JAYEFS010000449.1:0-1670 GCA_034658695.1 Methanobacteriota archaeon
GATTCCTTCTGATCCTGACGATATTTGAGATCAACATACACCGGAGGGAGATTGTATATATCGCAATCACTCGAATAGCAGATATCGCAATCAAACGCACGTTTTGGCTCGCATTCGATGCAGAACGCATCGCGAGGCTCATATTCGTCTGAGATCCCACAAATCTCTTCGACAGGGTCATAATTCTCGCAGATGTGGCAGCATCCGTGGATCGTCCAGTATTCTGATTCGAGCACCTGGTCGATTTTAAAACGCGTGAGGACATCCTCTGCTTCGGCAGATATGTGAGTGAACTTACCTGGAACATCCTTATAGTCCTCCGCGATGGCTTTTAGACGTGGTATGATCTCATAATTGTGCTGATCATAGAAACAGCCGCATAGAAACCCCATATCTACCGGATACTTGGCATCTTCAGCGAGCCTGTCAAGAAGTTCTATCATGAAGGCGAACGACCGCGGATCCCGTATCCGGGAGAGTGTGCCGATCGGATAGATCGTGCCAATTTCACGCTCGTTTCTGCTGATCTCCAGATCGTCCAGACGATCGTTGATTCGATCGATCAGCGGCTGAACCGCATGAGTGCCGAGCTTCACCAGCGCATCGGATGCATCTTCGCACAGATAATCCGCGTCGGTCTCGATCGCATCGATCAGTGCTGGAACAGCCGCAGGGCTGTCGATCCTGCCAAGCACATCCGCTGCGATGATGCAGCTGTATGAGTCGAGATTGTACAGATAATCAGCCAGAGGTTCGACAATCGCCTCGCCAAGTCCTACCAAGCGTTCTTTCACAGAATAAATTCTTTTCTTGAGATTTTTGTCCGACTCCGGGTCAAAATACTTGTCAAGCTCATCCTGTCGTTCATCGATCTCATCACAGAGATCATCCAGCGCACAGAGCGCTTCGTCCAGCGCCTCATCGGATATTTCAGTGGTCTGCATAAGCCCCTTATTCTCCGTTCGTATTTTCCCAGTTCCCGTATCCTCCCACCATCTGCATGTCCTCGCGATTTGCGAGTCAAAGAACCAGGATTATGGACCTGCTCCCGGTCCGGGATTGTGCCCATGATGGCGCTTCCGGGTACTTGCTACATCGATGACATGATGCTACGACCTGATCACAACAACATGGTTCGGATGTAGGGTGCATGAGTTAATATATCTTGCGGGGTTGGTTTGTGCTTGCTTGTTAGCAGGTAACTACTCAGGTACCCAAAACCACTATCGGGGGACTTCACTATGTAGGAACTATCCGGGACATGGGGCATACTGTAACCAAACAGGGAATTTAACCGCAGAGTACGAGAGAGGGGCGCGGAGGGGGAATAAATGGTTAAATGCTTCTATCGTTCCTCTGCGCCCTGCCTTCGGTGATACTCCGTATTCCGCGGTTATTTTTCTTGCCAGAAAGTACAGGATCGCAATCGAGAGACCAATCAGCATACCTGAGTAGTTACTCTGGAACTTCCTAAATTAGATCTGCTATCGATTCCAATACAATAACATCTATTTCCGGGCTTAATTTTTTGAAATCCTAATCCATTGTAACGATGGTTGCCCCTTCCTGCTTTGCCACGGCAGCCAGCAACAAATCCACTGCACCCATGCCGCCGTATCTGCTTTTCGATTTCAATGGCAAGTTTATGTAATTCTTCATCCTCGTAGATC
>JAYEFS010000450.1:0-1663 GCA_034658695.1 Methanobacteriota archaeon
GGATGTGGAGAAATTCGTTGAGCCTGCCTGTGCGATGCACGCAGACAGGGAGGCTGGCGTATGAACAACGAAATTGTATTCTACAGTACGCCGGATGGTGACAAAAAGGTTGAGGTATTATTTCAGGATGAGAATTTCTGGTTGACACAGAAGGACATTGCCCGGCTGTTCGGAGTTGAAGTACCTGCCATCAGTAAGCATTTGGGAAACATCTACGAGACAGGAGAGCTGGAGCGAAAGGCAACTCTTTCCATTTTGGAAACAGTTCGCCAGGAGGGCAGTCGCAGCGTCAAGCGGAAGCTGGAATACTACAACCTCGACGCCATTATTGCCGTGGGCTATCGGGTCAACAGCTATCAAGCCACCCAGTTCCGCATCTGGGCGACCAAGACCTTGAAGGAATTCATCATCAAGGGGTTTGTGCTGGATGACGAACGGCTCAAGCAGGGAAAGCGCTTTGGTAAGGACTATTTCGACGAACTCCTTGAGCGTATCCGGGAGATTCGAGCCAGTGAACGACGTTTCTATCAGAAAATCACCGACATTTACGCGCTGGCGGCCGATTACGACAAAGACGCGCCCACCACCAAGGATTTCTTTGCCACAGTCCAGAACAAGCTGCACTGGGCCATTACCGGCAAGACCGCCGCTGAAATCATCTATGCCTCGGCCGATGCCGGCAAAATACACATGGGTTTGACCAATTGGAAGCAGGCGCCTGACGGCAAGATAATGAAATCGGATGTTTCCGTCGCTAAAAACTATTTGAGCGAGGCGCACATCAAAGAACTGAACCGCATTGTTTCCGCCTATCTCGACCTTGCGGAAAATCGGGCAGAACGGCAGACGCTGATGAAAATGGAAGATTGGGGCCAGTTCCTCCATAATTTCCTGGAACTTTCCAACTATCCCATTCTCGAAGACAAGGGCAATGTGAGCGCGATAGAGGCCAAACTCAAAGCCGAACAGGAATATGACACCTATCGCAAGCGACAGGACCGGGAGTTCATTTCAGACTTTGACAGGGAAATCAAACGGATTCAGGGCAAGCAAAAGCGAGAGAGTAACGATGAGTAAAACTTCCGAAAACGCTCTCGAACAAACCACTCTCGGTTGGTTTGAATCCCTCGGTTGGCGGACCACTTTCGGGCCGGACATCAGCCCCGACGGCCCGTCCTGTGAACGGGAGGATTACGATCAGGTCGTCTTGCTTGGAAGGCTTCAAACCGCGCTTGGAAACATCAACCCAAACATCCCGCCGGATGTCATTAGCGAGGCTGCCCGGAAGATCACGCGGACCGAGTCGCCCAGCTTGATCGAGAACAACCGGCGTTTCCATCGGATGCTCACCGATGGCGTGGATGTTGAAGTTCTTTCTGAAGATGAATATGGCGGTGTGCGTCATGACAAGGTCTGGCTGTTGGATCTTGAGGATCTTTCCAACAACGATTGGCTCGCTGTCAACCAGTTCACGGTCATTGAGGATCGCCTGTCTGCGTGCGGTGACGCACAGGCAGGCAGGAACCGGCGGCCGGACGTCGTGGTTTTTGTCAACGGCCTGCCCTTGGGTGTAATCGAACTCAAGAACCCCGCGGATGAGAAGGCCACCATTCGTCACGCCTCCAAGCCATCGGAAATGACAAGCAATTCGTTATAGATGAAC
>JAYEFS010000451.1:0-7540 GCA_034658695.1 Methanobacteriota archaeon
TCGCGAGTGCAAGCACTTTTTCACTCTTCCGGAGGATCCGGTTATGGTAAGAAAAATTAAACCACAGAGAGCACAGAGAGTTGTTATTTTTATCTTTCGCCCCCTCTGTGTCACTCTGTATCTTCTTTGGGTTTCCGAAACCTTATTTCAAAAATATCAAAAGTCTCCGGGGTTTTGGTCACTGCAACGCGATGGTACACAAAGACCCTGAATTTGAGAAAACGATTGGACTGATCCCAGTTGTAGCTTTTCCTCTGGCTACGAAGATTGATCCATTTGAAAGCGAGTCTAACGACCTGATGGTAGAAGTTCTGTAGCGATTGTATGTTCCCGCGCCATTTTCCGTAGTAGCGATAGTCCTACTTTGTCAGATTAACCACCCATTCGGGCGCTTGATGTTGGTTTTGTTTTTCAAACGGTTTGGGATCATGCCACCGCCCGCTGTTGATTTGTCTGTAATGTGACGAAGTATGAATAGCAGGAACAATAATATACGATGCAGAGATATTTTCAGATCACAAGAGCAGGTGTAAACAGATGAGATCATTCACAGACCGGGTATCAGATATCGACATCTCTGGAATACGCAAGATGTTCGAAGCGGCAGGCACAGACAGTATCAATCTCGGACTCGGTGAGCCGGACTTCCCGACGCCTGCGCATATCTGTGATGCAGCCATCGATGCGATCAGGCGCGGGCATACAGGATACACCCCGGGCGCGGGCGTACTGGAGCTGAGAGATGCGCTCAGCGAGAAGTTTTTGCGTGACAACAACATCTCAGCAACTCCCGATGAGATCATCGTGACCGCGGGTGCGAGTGAGGCGCTGCACATAGTGTTGCAGGCTCTGGTTGAGCCTGGGGACGATGTCTTGATCCCCGATCCTGGTTTTGTCTCGTACAGTGCGTTATCACGGATTGCTGGCGGCAGAGCGATCGGCGTTCCGCTCGTCGATCTGGTGATGGATCCGGATGTTGTAGCCGAGCAGATAACACGCAACACAAAGGTTCTCATTCTGAACTCGCCGTCCAACCCGTGCGGGTCTGTTCAGTCGAGAAAGGATATACGGGCGTTAGCCGAGCTTGCCGAGGACTACGATTTCACAATCGTCTCTGATGAGGTCTACGAGTTTTTGATTTACGAGGGTGAACACGTAAGCCCCGCGGAGTTCACAGACAATGTGGTCACTGTGAATGCGGCATCTAAGACGTACTCTATGACCGGGTGGCGCCTCGGCTATCTCGCAGCGAGACCCGGGTACATCGAACAGTTTCATAAGGTGCATCAGTATGTGCAGGCGTGCGCAGGATCGATCGCGCAATTCGCAGCGCTTGCTGCAATTACAGGTCCGCAGGACTGTGTTTATGAGATGCGGGAGCACTTCAGAACCAGACGGGACATTCTGCTGAACGGGCTTCGAGAGATGGGTGTCGAGTGCGCAACCCCGATGGGCGCGTTCTATCTCTTCCCGCGAGTCGGCGATTCCGATCGGATCGCCGCAGAACTTGCGGAGCGCGGTGTCATTGCGGTTCCGGGGGCATCGTTTGGCGCAAACAGCGCGGAGCACATCCGTTTCTCGTATGCAACGAGCGATTCCAATATTGTGCGTGCTCTCGAACGGATGCGTGATGTTTTTCTGTGAATACTGTTTACACGAATTTCTGTGATGAGAACGCTGTTATCGTATTCCGCGGATCACAAATTGGACTATACGGAACCGACAAAACGCCTATCGTGTCCTTTCTATCCACTTAACATCGGGTGAACGTAGCCGCACACTGGTTGCACCCGCGTGTCCACAAGAAGATGTGAACTGCATACATGAAAACACGTGTAAGTCTTCATTAATCAGTATAGACCGGATTTTATGCGTTAGTGTCATGCTCTACTGTACCTATCTCCAATTCGCAACGTTCAGCCTCCTGATGCCACCACAATACTTATATATGATAGATCACAGATATCTCATGTACACATCACATATTGATCCGTGCATTCCCTGTTTCGGATCAGCAGCCACAGTGCTGCGCACGACACCATGCATCTGAGGGGATGGGTGGTTAAGTATCCACAAAGGAAAAATATGAAATCCCGGCTCGAAATAATGACCGAAAACGATGGGCGGTATACGATCCAATCAGAGGATGCTGATTGGAAGGGTATGCTGATCAATCTCATCAACTCGGTCTCAACGCTCACAAACGAGTCGGGATACATCAGGTCTCGGTTGAAGATTGCGACCGATCGTGGCAACACCATCATGGAATCGGAAGGCTCCGGATGGGCGGAGGTCATGATCCGGTTCATGAACGGATTTTCAACCGGCACCAAAATCCAGCTGGAAAAGATCGGTTCCGATGACCGGATATCCGAGTCGCTATCTGTCCGGGAGCGCCTCGAGGCTTTTCTGAAATTTGATTATCCACACGTCTGGTTCACCTCCATGGATGTGAAGAAGCAGTATGATCGTGCATACAACCACATCAACCTGAGCACGGTCTCAACGTATCTTGCAAGGATGTACAGCCAGAACAAACTTGAACGGCGGGGCAGCCGGACACAGCGAGAATACCGGCTGGCAGAGTCCGAGATTCCGGAGCAGACCCTCGCAATCATACAGAACGTGAACTGATTCAATTCACACCCGGTAATTGCACGATAGATATAGTTATCTGGTTTAACGCCTAATTGCTCTGTAATGTCAAAGAGGATAATGATTGTGGATGATGCGGAGTACATGCGTGAGATGCTCGAGGAGATCATTGACACGTATGATGATGCACAGGGTGGGTACACGATCGTGGGGGTTGCAAACGATGGCGAGGAAGCTATCGCAAAGTATCGCGAACTTAAGGAATCAGGGATACGACCCGACGTCGTTACCATGGACATCGTGATGCCAAAGGTGGACGGGGTTACAGTGATTAAGGAGATTAAGGACTATGACCCGGATGCCAGGATCCTTGCGATCTCCGCGCTCGGGTCACCGGACACCATCGATCGAGTGATGCAGGCAGGGGCGCAGGATTACATCATCAAACCGTTCTCTGTAGATGATTTGATGGACATGATCAATAGTATCTCAGCACCCCGGGGGCAGTCTGCTACGAAGAAAGCTCCTACACTCGTCCAGGAGAACATAATCCCCGGAACGATTGCATCCAGCGCGGACGGTCAGGTGGTTGTGACTGTGGAAAACGCTGCAATTGAGGCAATATCGGATTATGCTGTCGATGAGCGCGTGAAAGTTCACATCGATCCGGCAAATATCGAGCTGCAGAAGCGCAAGCAGCCCGATGCCACAAAAAGTTGCCTGCAGGGGACGGTTGCGGAGATCACCCAGTCGAGTCCGATTTCACAGGTGAAACTGGACTGTGGATTCGAACTCGCTGTTACCATGCCATCAAAGGCGCTCGAAAGCATGCACCTCGCAATCGGCGATATGGTTTACGCCAGCTTCGGTGCGCTTGCGGCTCAGGTCAAGCTTTAGCCTTAGCCGGTTCGGTTGCAGAGATTGTGGTCTCGATTCGCTCCAGCGCATCATAGATCCGTTCTCTGGATGCAGCATAAGATATGCGGATGAAATCGGAGCTTTCCGGTCCGAACGCAGATCCGGGAGTGACTGCGATGTATGCATCATTCAGCAGGCGCTCTGAAACATAATCCCCGCCCCCATAATCTCCGACGTCCAGGAAGAGGTAGAATGCACCATCCGGCTTTCTACAGTCGAAGCCCATCGACTGGAGTCCGCCGACCAGACTGTCCCGTCGTGCTCTGAATTCGGTAACCATCGTATCGATTGATCCATGATTTGAGGAGAGTGCTGTTATGCCGGCATGCTGAACAAAGGACGTTGCATGGCTCACCGAGTGCGAGTGGAGTTTGAGCGCTGCCCTGGTGATCTCAGCAGGCGCTGCCATGTACCCGAGACGCCAGCCAGTCATCGCATAAGCTTTTGAGAAGCCGTTAATCGTGATCACGCGGTCATGCATCCCATCGAAAGACCCGATACTGAAGTGTTTTTTGCCATAAATGATCTTTTCGTAGATCTCATCGGCGAGCACCACAATCTCGTTATCGATTGCAATCTCCGCTATATCCTCAAGGTATCTTTTGTCAAATACGGCACCCGTGGGGTTGCCCGGGCTGTTTATGATGATTAGCTTTGTTTTTGATGTGACATAGTCATTGATATCAGGCGGCATAAAATCGCGATCGGTCTGCGCCCATACAGTGCGACCGCCAGCGTATCTGATGCACGCAGCATACGTGACCCATGACGGGTCGAGCAGTATCACCTCATCGCCCTCGTCAAGCACCGCCTGCACAGCCACGAAGACCGCCTGCTTTGCACCCGGAGTAACAAGAACCTGATCAGGCGTAACATCAAGCCCGTTATCGGTACGAAGCTTCCCAGCAATTGCCTCTCTCAGTTGCACAATTCCTGCACTTGGCGTGTAATGCGTCTCGCCACGTCTGATCGCATCAATTGCTGACTCACAGATGTAGTCAGGTGTGTCAAAATCGGGCTCGCCGAGGCTTAACGTAATCACATCCCTACCCTCCTGCTTGAGATCGGCTGCGAGTTTTGCTATGGCGAGCGTTGCGGATTCCTGTATCAGGTTCAGTCGGGAGGATGTCATGTTATACTGCTCCGCAAGTATAATTTGTAACTATATGTACAGAAACTTACAAAAAACGGATACAGTATAGCACACAATCCGGGTATACAGTCGCAAATTGCAGCGGATGCCTTCTCCATACATAACCATCGTCTTCGTCAGTATTTAAAACTATGTCCGGACGATATCATTGACGAAATGAGAAAAACGATTCCTGACACCAGGACGATCGTTGATCCCGACGGTAAATCAAAGATATATGAGAGATACAGTCCGATAATTGCGAATGAAGCTGCAAAGAATATTGAGAGGAGCATCATCTTCTTCAGATCGTTTGTGAACCGCCTGCTCACTGCAGCAGGAATCGTCAAGAGTGCGATCACAAGGATGACCCCGACGACCCGTATCAGCAGTATCACGGTCAATGCGATCAAACAGAGGAGCACAAGATACAGTTTGTGAGCAGGGACTCCGATAACCGTTGCAAATTCCTCGTCAAAGGTTATCGCAAGAAATTCCTTGTACAGGAGGCATACCACTACGATTATGATCACATCAAGGAGTAGCATGACTGATAGATCGGAACGCGGCACCGTCAGAATGTTTCCGAAGAGATAACTGAAGAGATCTGGCGCATAGCCGGGTGTAAGAGAGATGAACATGATTCCGAGCGCCATTCCCATCGCCCATATAATGCCAATTGTGGTGTCCTCGGCAATCTTTGCCCGCCTGCTCACCTCGCCGATGGCTATCGCAGATGCGATGCTGAACGGGATTGCGCAGAGCACGGGTTCGATCCCTATTAAGTATCCGAGCCCGATACCGCCAAAGGAGGCGTGGGCTATCCCGCCGCCGATGAAGACGATCCGTTTCACAACCACGTACACGCCGATGATCCCGCACGCCACGGCTGCCAGTAGCGCGGCTGCGAGTGCGTTCACCATGAATCCATATTGAAGTATCTCGATCATGTCAGTTGCATCTGTGTATGTCAGTGCTCTCTCAGTACCCTGTGCGGGATGCCGTGCGCTATCAGTTCCACCGGGCACTGGTATGTCGCCTCGATATCTCCGGGAGCCAGTTCCTTTGAGTTGTGATAGAAGAGTTTTCGGTTGAGGCACGCAATCTTATCGACGTAGATAGAGACTGCTGTGATATCGTGGGAGATCATTACAATCGCCATCTTTTTCTTCAGTCGTTCCAGCAGTTCATAGAATTCGGTCTGTATATGCATGTCGATTCCGGCGGCAGGCTCATCGAGCAGCAGCACCTCTGGCTCGGCTGCCAGCGCTCTTGCGATGAACACTCTCTGCCGCTCCCCTCCTGATAGCCTGCCGATCTGCCTGTCCTTGAACGGGCGCATCTCCACCATCGCAAGCGCACCCTGCGCCAGTTCCCGGTCATGGCTGGTGTACCTCCCAAAGACCCTCTTTCCGGCACGCCCGGTCAGAACCACGTCCATGACGCTGATCGGGAAGTCCGGGTCAAAGAGGCTGTGCTGCGGAACATAGCCGATTCGCTTTCTCTGCTCAACAGGCTCGCCTCCCAAGACCACAACTTCACCTCTATCGGGTTTTACCAGCCCGAGAACAACCTTTAGAAGCGTGGTCTTCCCGCCCCCGTTTGGTCCGATGATTCCGAGGAAATCATGCTGATTGACCGAGAGGGAGACGTCCTCGAGTACCGGTACCCCGCCGTAACATACCCATACGTTTCTTAAACCGATGATTTCGTTGTTTATATCCATTTGAATGTGGTTTATCAGAGTAACGACGTGCTTCTTCTGGTTTTGGAGGCTATTAAATCTTGTGTAATCTGGTTCTCCGGAATCTTCTCGCGGATGTGTTTCGAAACTTCGTCAGACTGATCATTCATATAATTGTCCCGCATGTATCGTGGAGAGTTTTATCCGAATTGCACATCCAACCACCTCTTACGGATTTTGGTATCATCCCAAAATCAGCCACCCGAATTTGACCAAACTATCAGAGAGCGGAACCAACGTTGTTTTGAGTCCGCACGATCTGCAATATTTAATAAACCTGCGATCGCATTGAGAGTCTATGACGACCACCCTAACAATAGCTGAACTCAATCGATTGCTCGAGGACGTGCTTGAACTGCAAGGCGTTGCGATAGAAGGCGATTTCACAATCGAGCTCGCTGATTCAGGTATTGATTCCGGGGCAATGCAGACAGTCGGATACGAGGTCGCCCGGATTGCGGCGAATCTGAACAGAATCGCGGGTATGCTTGGATATCAGCAGGTTTTGCCAGGGCAAGCAGTACCAGCAGAAGCCACACAATCAGCAATCCCTCAGGAGTTGATCCCGGCGTCCTTTAATGTAGACACCGTCCCGGAATGGAAACACACAATCGAGGAGGTCACGCTCGGGGCGACCTCGTCCGATGGCGGAAGTCGCGGACGCACAATCACAATCGGCGGCGAGAACGCACTGCCCTATTATTTTGACTCTCCGATGCCAAACCGCAACTACGTCTCTATGGACGTCTTTGACATGCCCATAGGAATGGCACGCGCGGTGCGCACGAACTACGAGGACGTGCTCGAAAGCCCGGCTGACTGGGCAAAGAAAGTGGTCTCGAAGTTCGGCGCCGACATGGTCACAATCCACCTGATCAGTACCGACCCTGCAATCAAGGACACTCCGGCGAGGGAGGCAGCAAATGTGGTTGAGGATGTGCTGCAGGCAGTCGATGTCCCGATTATAATAGGGGGATCAGGAAATCCCGACAAGGATCCGGAGGTTCTCGAGAAGGCAGCAGAGGCAGCAGAGGGCGAGCTGTGTCCACGAGAGAATCGCATGCCCGTACTCCTTTGCGGCACCTGCGATTCGCTGGTAGTCCATGTTCAGGTTCGCTGAGGCGATCAGGCACCGCTCGCCCTCTGCTGCC
>JAYEFS010000452.1:0-7514 GCA_034658695.1 Methanobacteriota archaeon
GCTGCTGTTCGGTCTTGTGATTTGGTGAAATCGACTGCGGAAGACTGCGGCGGTCAATGCTTCTCAAAAAGCAGGCAAACAACTTTTCGCTATCGGTATCCCCGATTAGAGGGGGTGAGTAGTTACAGTTCATGTATCTAATCCGGTTCCTGAAAGGCTCACTCCAGTAACTCCGAGTTCAATCGCCTGCATCATAGTATCATAACATCAGTGTCAAACCCAAGCAGAGTGCAGTACAGAAGCCTGTTCAATGTCATCATATATGCGAAACGCACGAGTTTATAAGTAAATACGCATTGCGCAGCATAATGTTCTACTTGATGCAAATATGTCAGTAATATGCCACATAAGCTGTTGAACCGTAAGCCTTATATACTACCACGATATAGTAATATATGTGCGAGCGGGTTTCAAAACCTCTTTTTAACTACAACCCCACACTCCCCAACTCCCCACGCCCGCTCGCATATACCTCCCAAATTCTGCTGACAATTTTTGGTAACTACTCAGGTATGTTGATTGGTCGTCCGATTGCGATTCTATACTTTATGGCAAGAACAATAACCGCGGTGGGCGCAGAGGAACGCAGAGCGTTTAACCGTTTATTTTCCCTCCGCGTCCCTTTATGCACTCTGCGGTTAAATCCCGGTTTGGTTACAGTAGCCCCCGTGTCATGGGTAGTCCCTGCACAGTGAAGTCCCTTGATAGTGGTTTTAGGTACCTGTGTAGTTACAATTTTTGTCTGTATCACGCTGCCACTCATTGTGCCCCAGCAGCTCTTCAGTTCAGGTATCTGATCCGGTTCCTGAAAGGCTCACTCCGGTAACTCCGAGTTCAATCGCCTGCATCATAGTATCATAACATCAGTGTCAAACCCAAGCAGAGTGCAGTACAGAAGCCTGTTCAGTGTCATCATATATGCGAAACGCACGAGTTTATAAGTAAATACACATTGCGCAGCATAAGGTTCTACTTGATGCAAATATGTCAGTAATATGCCACATAAGCTGTTGAACCGTAAGCCTTATATACTACCACGACATAGTAATATATGTGCGAGCGGGTTTCAAAACCTCTTTTTAACTACAACCCCACACTCCCCAACTCCCCACGCCCGCTCGCATATACCTCCTAAATTCTGTTGACAATTTTTGTCTGTATCACGTTGCCACTCATTGTGCCCCAGCAGCTCTTCAGTTCATTTATCTGATCCGGTTCAGGGAGCGCTGTGTAAGCTGATCCGGTTCCTGAAAGGCTCACTCCGGTAACTCCGAGTTCAAGCGCATGCATCATAACGTCAGTGTCAAACCCAAGCGCAGTGCAGTACAGAAGCCCGTTCAGTGTCATCGCATTCTTGAAATCGTGAGCGAGCGCAAGCTGATATGAAACCTCGGAAAGCGGCGCAAACGCTCTACATCGAGCAATATCAGTGTCAGCAGTGAATGCCTCCTGCTCCGGAAGGTATATCAGCACATCGGATTCGAGCTCAACACGATCCACCAGATCGCAATTGCGGTTGTCAGTGACAACTACCCCGCCGAGCATGGACGCGCACGCATCATCGAACGCGCCTGTGATTGTTACGCCTGAATCGAGCGCAGCGCGCACACCCATACGGACCACCTCAATCGGTGGTAGCGTCTCCCCGATCGCATTCAGCGTCGCGAGCGTTGCTGCATTCGCGGCAGCAGAACTGCTCTTCAGTCCGCGTGCGATCGGTATCTCGCTTCGAGTCGTGACAACGCCATCGTACCGGCATCCGAACCGATCCAGAACCAGGGAGACGCAGCGTGTAATCAGCATAGTGTCATAGTCAAGAGCAACACCGGAGTCTGTCTCGATTCTGCCAATGATTTTGCCTGAATCTCCCGCACACTCGCACAATTCAACATCTGCCCTCGTCGTAATGCCGATTGCAAAAGCCGCGCCTTTCCACGTCGCAATCGCATTCACAATCGTTCCCGCGCCGTTCGCATAAGCGTGTCCGTGCATGGTAACACCTCGCATGAACTCCGTATTTATGCTTCGCATCACATTTATGCGATCATCCCCAAACAGTCCGTTCGATGACGCTGGTTGTTGCATTCACCGGGCGGATCGGCGCAGTCATCTGCGGTGATCGGCGCGAGATACGGTTTTATGAAGGTGGAGACGTGGAAACGCTGGAGCGCGAACTTTACAATGGGATGATCAGGACAGATAATGAACTGATGAAACGTGCGTCCATTCTCGGAGTTCCAATCGAGATCAGAGACGATAAGAACAAGATATCCTTATCTGGCAATCATGGTGTCCTGGTTGGCGTGGTGACATCGCGCTCTGCTGAGATCGAGCAGCAGAGGCGGATGTATCTTGCGCCGGGTAGCTATCTGATCGCGGAGGTCGCTGACGCAGGGGTCCGGATCACAGAGACCGGTGAAAGCGTGTTTCTGGCGTTCGGGAGTGCGGTGGCGAAGAAGATATGCTACGATATGCTTAACAGGGCAAAGCAGCCAAAAAAGCTCTCCGATGCCGTTACACTGCTGATGCGCGCCATGGAATCCGTCTCGCAGAAGACGGCATCGGTCAGTCGTGCGTATGATGTGATGCAGACGCCGCCTCTTCCCGGAGATCCGGAAAAATCGCTGCGAAAGGCGCTTTTGCGGGATGTAAGTGAGAATTGCTGGAGGATGTTATGAGAGGGGGCTTATGCAACAGTGGTATCCGCACAACTGCGGACGATGATACTTCCCAATATCGTGTGGATATTTACATGTACCAAACGAGATTACACAGATTTTCACGAGAAAGACTACCATCTTCTTTTGCTAATCTCGTGAAATCTCTGGTTTTTTCACCTCAGCTAAACACATACAACAGAAAAAATAAGATAAAAGGGGATTACTCCCCTGATACCTCATCGTAGAAACTCGTATCGAAGAGATCCTCCGCAGTCAGCGGCTCGTCGATGTATCCAAGCGCATAGAGGACCGTTGCATATTCGAGTGCGTCGTCCAGCTCGAGGTGCGGATCTGTGATCCACTCACCATCCCATGTCTCAAACGAATGCTTGACAATATCGATATCGTATCCGATCTTATCAGCGAATATTCGGGCGGATTCGTTCTGGTTCTCGTTGAGATACGCGGTCGCCCGGATATGCGTGCGTATGATCTGCTTGACCATCTCGGGATGCTTTTCGATCAACTCGTCACTCACAACGAGACAGCAGCACGCATGACCCTGCCACATCTCTCCGGAACTGACAACGCTTCTGCCGTTGCCCGCAAGTTCGATCACTGCGGGACTCGGGTGTGGCAGGAAGACACCGTCCACCGCATCTGTTGCAATCGCAGCAATCGCGTCAGCAGGACCCAGCGGCACAATCTCAACATCCTCGATCGCAACACCGTTATCGGTCAGGAACTTCTTGAAGACTGTGTCCTGAATTGATCCTGACGGGAACGTTGCGATCTTGAGCCCGATGAGATCGGATGGTGTGGTGTAGTTAATCTCTGGTCTGAGAACAAGATCGGACCCCTGTGTCTGTACACTGGCAACGATCTTTGCATTCAAGCCCTGCGCAATCGCCGTAATCGGCGGAGCAGCGCCGACATACGCAATATCAAGGTGACCGCCCATCATGGCAGTCATCTCAGGAGGTCCTGATGGGAACTGGTAATCGCTGACCTCAGTTACTCCGAATTCGGCGAGATCAGACTTCCACCAACCCTTCTCCATCGCAATCATGTGCGCGATCTGATGGGTGCTTGGCTGGTATCCAATGCGAAGATGCGTTATCGCTCCATCTTCACCGGTCGTCTCGTGTCCTACAGTCACTCCTTCTGTAGTTACTTCGTCTATCGTCTCTGGCTGTTCTACACAGCCGGAGAATGCTGCAAGTGCTATTATAGCCAGTATTACAATCGTTTTCTTCATTTTAGCCCCAATTAGTCATTATCCCCATCATATTAGGGATACGCGCTATTCATGCTTCCGAAATTATCGCCGCACCGTCCCCGATCATCTGAGCCATCTGCAGGCTCGCCTGCCGGTCATCGGTTCCGGGCGTAAGGATGTACACATAGTTGCCACTTGACCAGACGTAGCCATATCTAACGCCATCGCCCTGCGGTTTCATCCTGACTTCGGTCGCCTCGTGTCCGTTGAACTCCACCGACCCAAAGCGAGAGACCGTTTTAGACGGGAGCTTCTCAAACGCTGGCTGGTTCTTGTAGTTTTCAACAGCGTTTGCCGCATTCACTGAATCGGTGCATTCGACAATCGTTATATGCACATCGTAACGTCCATCTTGGAATATGTATATTCCCTGAGCTGCATGTATCTCTCCTATGCTCAGATTTCCTGATATACTCGAGAGCGCGTCTGCGATTACGTCTATTCCTGACGTGTTCTCATCAATTACGGCTCTCAGTTCGAATGTTCCCGGAAGGTTGTCCGTCGGAAGCAGATCTGAGATGTTCTGCGGCGCAGCAGTCGTTGGCACCGGCGTGTCGGTTGGGGTCGGTACTGGTGGTGTATCTGGTATCTCTGGCGTATCCGGAGCGTCCGGAACAATGCAGCCACACGCGGCGACTGCCAGTGTCACAGCCAGAACCAGAATCAATATCGTATTGGTTGTTTTCATGTTATATCGCCTCTATCGATGCTTCTCTCCTGAATTATTTGCATAACGTCGTCACGATCGTCGATTTCCTTGAATTCACTTTCCTTGATCAGCACGGTGTCGTCGATGTGTGTATGTTTGCAGCCCCCCTTCACGATGTACAGGGACTTTGTGCCTGCAACAACCGAGATGCTGCTCATCAGATGGGCGTTCTTCGCCATCGTCCGGTTGTACCCGCTGATTCCAGTTAACACCGTGTTGCACACGCCATCGTCCGACACAGCGGCAAAAGGCGCCTGTTTCGCGGGAACCACAACAAACCCAAGCGGTGTGAGCAGAAGAGATACCTCGTCTGGTTCTGATTGTGCGGATGCGGATGCGGTTGTTGGTGCGGTTGTTGATGTGGGTGTGGCTGCGGTCACGGTTGCGTGATCCTGCCCTGCTGAATTGCGTCCGGTTGAGAAAATCCTGATCGGACAGACAAACTCGGAGTTGAGGACCTCCTCGAGACGGAGTACCACATCAACTGATGCGTCCATCTCCTCATCCTCATATTTGCTGATCGTCCTCCGTGATATCCCGAGTTCTGTTGCGAGTTCCCCGAGCGAGATGTTTCGTGTGATGCGAATGTTCTTCAGGTGTTCGCCATCGATACTGACATAGAGCCCGCCCGGCGCGGCATAGACCAGCGGGGGCACACCCTCGACAAAGCAGTCATAGAGTGTGGTGGGGCTGATCAAGGGGATGCCGTGTCTGAAATATGCCACACCATCCTCAAGCACCTGATTGCGGGACCTGCTACCGATTATAAGAGGACTTCCATTGAGGCAACCTGATATGTGCTTCATCGCAAGCGCGGTCGGTGCATTCAAGCCATCGACATTCGAGAAGACGCGGAGCAGCAGGAGGATACCTTGACGCCGTGCAGCCAGATCGAAGCTCCGGGGTCTGATGTTGCACCGCTCAGAGAGTGTGAATCCTGCCCGGGTCAGAATCTCGATGACTCTCTGTGTAAGCTCCTCCTTGTTCATCAGGATTCCATGTACAATGACCTGAATATAAATGTTTGTTTGGGTGCCACGGGTTGGTAGGTCATGCACAGCCGGGTGAACCGTGCAGATGCGAAACAGGGGGTACCGGACGCGAATGTCGGGAGGTCTGCAAGACCCACATCGGCGCGACAGTCTCGCAAATTTAGATACCTTTAAATCATTGTGCGCCATACACGTATTCGATGGGCTCGTAGATCAGTTGGAAGATCGCTGCCTTTGCAAGGCAGAGGCCCTGGGTTCGAGTCCCAGCGGGTCCATAATGAATGCGAAGACTACATGGATCAAGGCGGATACTGGTAATTGGGATGCACAGAAGGACAGGATCACTACCAGTCTTGAGTCCGGTGTGGAGTGCGTGCTCACATCGCCGGATCATGTCGAGAATGTGCGTGAACTCGGGGACATCGTGGTGGCGTCACCGCTCGAAGGTGATGCCGCGCCGGATATCGTTGTTGTTGGCATAAATGGGGAAGGCGATGGGACAAATCCACTTCCAAGCGATTTAACGGGATCGATGGATATCATCACCGCTGAACAGTTATCTTCAGAGGGAAAGACGGTTGCAGGATACGTCGTCATCCACAACAAGGAATACGAACGGTTCGCAACTGAGATGGGGCGCGTTTGCGACTATTTGATCACAGTGGGCACCGACTGGAAGGTGATTCCACTTGAAAACCTGATTGCGAGTCTCTTTAATGAAGGTGTAAAGATCATTACAGGCGTTCAGGATTCCGGAGAGGCAAAACTCGCACTCGAAACGCTTGAGCACGGGGCGGACGGAGTTCTGATCGATACTGATGATCCCTCTGAGCTAAAGCGTATAACAGCCACTGTCGAGCGCGCGGGCGCGGAGAAGTTGTCGTTGCAGGTTGCGACGGTGACCGCGGTCGAACCGAAAGGCATGGGTGACCGGGTCTGTGTAGACACATGCTCGCTCATGACCGTTGGAGAGGGGATGCTTGTTGGATCACAGTCAAACGGTCTCTTTCTGGTGCAATCTGAAGCAGAGGACAGCCCGTACGTGGCATCCCGTCCGTTCAGGGTCAATGCGGGCGCGGTTCACGCGTACGTGCGGGTCGGCGAGAAGACGCGGTACCTATCAGAACTCGGCGCAGGCGACGCAGTGACCACGGTTGACGCAAATGGCGAGCAGAAGGATGCAATCGTGGGAAGGGTCAAGATCGAGAGACGACCGCTCACGCTTGTTGTGGCTGAAGTCGAGGGAAATGTGATAAAGACGCTTCTGCAGAACGCCGAGACGATAAAGCTCGTCGGTCCCGGAGGCGTTCCGATATCGATTGCAAATCTCAAGGTCGGCGATGAGGTACTGGTTCGCTTCGAGGATTCGGCACGGCACTTCGGCATGAAGATTGATGAGACGATAATCGAGAAGTAGTGTCTCGGCAACTGATTTTCAGACGATCATACTGTCATGGTAGTTAACCGATCAGTAGACGAAGATGATCGGGGATGGTTCGGAGCTCAGAATGTCCGTGCTTTTCGTGCTCGTATCTTCGCTGTTCGTCCGCTCATAATTCCATGTGCCCAGCCGCAGCCTTTGGGATCATGAGAAAATCGAGCGAGGTGACGCGGTCGTCGCCGCTGACATCGGCTGCGGAGTTGTGTGTGCGAGCTGGAGTGCGATTGCGGCGTCTGCGGAGTTGAGGATGCCGTCGGAGTTGAGGTCGCCTTTGTTGACTGGCTCTGATGTTTGGCACACATCCAAACTAGGGTGATGAAAGGATGTGTATACCCCGTACTGAATTGGTCCCATTTTTGTTTCATTTTAGTACTGGAGCGAAAGCATCTTTCCAATTGGATTGAACCGATTGCTACTGGTTTTTCTTGCACCG
>JAYEFS010000453.1:0-7464 GCA_034658695.1 Methanobacteriota archaeon
TGCCAAGATTGATAGGTCGTCTCTCTGAAGAGGCGCTGAGAGGATTCTTGGAACGTATATCAGACCGATCTGTCCGAGAGATATTTGGTGCGGTGATTCATGAGGGGCGGTACACAAATCCGGGAGAAGGAAACAGATCGTTGGGGACGGTAAAATCAGTAAAAGTCATGGGTGTCAATTATTCGATGAAAGAGGATGGGAACTACAAATACAGAATAACATTCTCGGATATGGGCGGGAATGTCTACAACCTACCGGTTACAGACTGTGCGTTCAGAAGATATTGCGACAGGCTGAGAGTTCTGGAAGGAAGAAGCACAATTGCCATAGGGTTAGAATTACAGCAGAGATTGAATCAACGCGAGACATTTCTCCGCGTAGGTCTCACAAGACCTTTTGCAAAGATGTACAACCGATGCTACCTGCAGGTCTCTGGAATCCATGCATTTCCAGACTACAGAGAGAAAAATCCGGACAAGGAAGAGCTACATTCTGGTAAATCCAAAGCATATTCAGTGAGAGATGTCTGAAAACCCCACCCGCAAGCGTATGAGCCGTGGACAGAAGACGACGACAAAAAGTTGATCGCCGAGTACCAGTCTGGCAGAACTACCGAAGAACTCATGGAACTATTCGGACGGCAAAGGGGCGGCATCAAGTCAAGATTAAGGAAATCGGGGCTGTGTTCATAGCGTTTTAACGTACTCCACAGCCCCCCGACACATCAGATATACGCCCGCATACTCCGGAACCATGTTCACACCCTCCGCAATCTCGAAATGGTTCCCGCGCAGATCACAGGCTGCGGGCATCTCAGCCGCAACCGAGATCTCCTTATCCGAGAACACGACAGCGTCCTTCAGCGGATCGAAGACTTTGATTGTCTCAAGCGTCAATGGGACCACCCTCATGCTTGATCCGCCGTGCAGGGACGTGGGAAGTCGGATCAGCCGCTTGATGTCGCCTGTGACCGGTTCATCGACGCTCGCTCCGATCTCCGAAACCGCCTGCAATTTCAACTCATTCCAGAACGATTCCGGGATATCCTTGAGAAAAACGGTGTCGCCATTCCTGATCAGTTCGATATTCGTATCATTCCCTGCGTTGATCAGTGCCTTTGCTCTCATCTTTCCAATGCCATCGAACTTCTGCAGTATCTTCATAGCATCATCCTGGTCATGCAAACCCTGTAGATAGCCAACAATCCAGCGATTGAATTTCGTTCCCCATCCGCCGCTTCCCACCCCGGGAATCGACTTCACCACAAGCCCTGCCCCGCTCACGTAATCCACAATCTCCCTCCGCTCAGCACTCCCCAGCGTCTGCACAGCGGGATCGCGCACATGCACATGATACCCGCGCCCTCCGGAGAAGACAATATTGAGCAACTCCTCGGAAAACCCGAAGTCGTCGGTCAGAAAATCAAGCAGCCGCATGGTCTCGTTCTTGACCCGCGCAAGCATTGCAGGATATGACTCCGGCGCATCCGGGAGGTGGTCAGCATCCAGATCAAAGATCAGATCGGAGCCGTACCAGTTTTTATCTGCCATCGTACCAGCCGCGGGGTGCTCGTAATACGCAACCGATGAGAATGCGTGGGCTGGAGCCATGCTCCGCAGGTACTCGAGCACCTCCATGCGTGAGAGAAACGCTTTGTGTCTGTACATCACGATCTTCGGCAGCGCATCGAAGAGGACGAAACCCCACTCACGGCGCTCGAATTCTGGCGGCAGCTGGATCGGATATTCGAGGTAATATTCCTTGAACTTCTCCCGCAGGAAGTGTTTTGTGCGTTCGTTCATGTTTTCACAAAAACACGGGTTTACAGATCTTTACAGATAGTACAAATCCTGATATCGCAGGTTCATTGATCTATTTATCTTTCTTGTTTTTCTCGAAGACAGAAGGGAGATGCACAAAATACCGTCCGCTTTCCTTAACAGACATGACGATCTCCTCTCGCTCGAGCAGTGCTTCGATATTTAGCTCGTATGACCCTTTATCAAGAATGCGAATTGATTCAACCTGCAGATCCGGTTCTTTATCCTCTATTTTTGGTTCATCTATCTGCGTTTCCACATCCGGGGTGTCTTCGACCCGAGGATTTGCTGGCACGTACAAAAACTTCTTCCAGCCACAATGTGGGCAGCCATCCAGGATTTTGGCTGAGCCGTCCTCAAAGATGTGTTCGCAATTGGCGCATTTGTGAGGCATGTCTGTTATTCTGTACTCATTGGTATTCTTTTTATTCATTGGATCCGGATCCGGATCCGAGATACGCGCATTCACATTATAGTTTATTCACATATTTATTTTTCAATTCTTTTATTCGATCGAGTGTCAGTTCCCACGTCCGTTCCGAACCGCCCCCGGTGTCTGGCACATCCGGCGTATCAGGGCTAGCTCCGGGAAAAGGCGCATCATCCGAGAGCGAATCATCCTCAGAAAATCCAGGAAAGACAGGAGCAGACTCCAGAGATTCGGTGTCTGCCAGGGCGCCAGCCATATCCGGCGTGGCAGTACCGTCATCAGGAAATGGATTGTCACCAGGAAAGGGACTGTCCTCTGAAATTCCAGGAAAGTCCGGAGATTCGGTGTCAACCATATCCAAAGTGACAGTGCCGTCATCAGGGAATGGATTGTCATCAGAGAGCGAATCGTCCTCAGAAAATCCGGGGAAGTCCGGAGCAGACTCTGGTGGTTCGGTGTCAGCCATATCTGACATGTCCGCGCCGTCTTCTGAAAATCCTGGAAACTCCGGAGTGGATTCTGGCGATTCAGGTTCCGGTTCTTCTGACCCCGGTTCCGGGATCTCAATTATGGTGCTAATTTCCGGTGCACTGAGTTTAAATTCCGGCGACGACTCCTCAGGCACGGATTCAACATCTGCATCCTCAAACATCTCCGATTTGGATTCAGCCAGTCCGGGGGGTGCACCCATCATCTCGGAAATCGCTTCATCCGGTAGGGACTCAACAGGCGTAGCCTCGAGCATCTCTGACTCAGCCGATTCCGGAAATTCTGCCATAGCACTTATGCTCTCGATCGCCGGAGTTTCGGCGATTCTGCCAACATCCGACGCTGCGATGGCTTCTTCTATCACCGCAGAAACCGGTTCATCAGGCATGGATCCAACCGGTTCCGGAGTTTCGGCGATTCTGCCAACATCCGACGCTGCGATGGCTTCTTCTATCACCGCAGAAACCGGTTCATCAGGCATGGATCCAACCGGTTCCGGAGTTTCAGCGATTTTTTTGGCATCCGCTGCTCCGATGACCACCCCCATAATCTCTGTTACGGCTTTTCCGGGCATGGCTCCAACAGGTGCAGTCTCCAACATTCCCAATTCGGATTCAACTGGTTCCGGAGCTTCTGCCACAGCACCCATACTCTTAATCGTAGGAGTTTCAGCGACGTCACCAGCACCCGCTGCTGCGATGGCTTCTTCCGGAACACCCGTGGCTACTTCTTCCGGCATGGACTCGACAGGCGTAACCTCGAGCATCTCTGACTCCGCCGGTTCCGGAGATTCCGCCATAGCACTCATGCTCTCGATCACCGGAGTTTCGGCGACTTCGCCAACATCCGATGTCCTAATGACCTCGTCCATCACCTCGGAAACTGTTTCATCCGGTGGGGGCTCGACATCTGCTGCATCGAACATCCCTGATTCGGATTCGACCAGTCCGGGGGGCGCACTCAACACCTCGGAAACTATTTCATCCGGCATGGATTCAGCAGGCGCTGCCTCAAACATCCCTGATTCGGATTCAACTGGTTTCGGAGCTTCTGTCACATCACCCATGCCCTCGATCGCCGGAGTTTCAGCGATTTCATCAGCACCCGCTGCTGCGATGGCTTCTGCCACAATCCCGGGGGCGGCTTCATCTGGCGCGGATTCCGCCGGTTCCGGAGTTTCCGCGATAGCCCCACCCATCACCGCAGTCATGGTATCTTCTATCTCATTTCCCACAGTCTCTGCCTGAGCAGGTCCTTCATCCGGTCTGTGATCGTGCATCTTCCTTAGAATGTCAAATGCGATCAGTGCAAGTTCCCGGTTTTCGCGGAATAGCACGTCGTCTGCGAGTATGCTGCGCACATTATCGAGTTCGACGAAGTCTGTCAGCACGTCAACAGTCCTGAGCACGCCTCTCAGTTCGGCATCATTTGTAGGGGCGAGAATATCATTCAGCAACGCGGTTATGTGGTTGTCAATGTCGCTTTTATTGTCTGCCTGCACACTATGCCCCCCCTGTAATATACACTATATTGCTCAGAATCGCATAAATAGTTTTTGATGACCCGCGGCGGTTCCGGCAGGAATAAAAACCGACGCGGGGGAGTTTTCGAATACCGTGGGTCTGTTATATGTAGCATACGGACTAAATAAAGATGTGTAGATGACTGACTTCAATTTGACCAGTGAACCCCGGGAGTGGAAGAATGATAAAAAAAGCAGTGATACCTGCGGCAGGACTCGGTACGAGATTCATTCCTGTTACGAAATCGATGCCGAAAGAGATGTTACCGATTATCGACAAGCCGATCATCCAGTTCGTTGTGGAGGAGGCGATCGCCTCCGGAATCGAGGACATCCTGATCATAACAGGCAGGGGCAAGCGTGCCATCGAAGACTATTTTGACACATCCCCCGAGCTCGAAAACCACCTCTCAAACAACAAGAAATATGACTTGTTGAGGGAGGTCAAGGAGATCTCCTCAATGGCAGATATTCATTATATACGGCAGAAAGAGCCGAAAGGCCTCGGAGATGCGGTTTTGAGGGCAGAAAAGCATATTGGAGACCAACCATTTGCAGTTCTACTCGGCGACGACATAATCAGGGGGGAACTCTGCATAAAACAGTTGCTGGATGTTTACACGGAGTATGGGTGCTCTGTCCTGTCAGTGGAAGAGGTGGACGATGTGAGCAAGTATGGAATCATCAACGGTAGCAAGATCGATGAATGCACATACCGTGTTGAGGATATTATCGAAAAACCGGATGCGCACGATGCACCATCAAGGATGGGGGCGGTGGGACGCTACATCCTCACACCAGCGATATTCTCCTGCATCAGGAAGACGAAACCGGGAGTTGGAGGTGAGATACAGCTCACAGACGCCATAAAGATGCTGATTGCTGCAGAGGGCGTCTACGCGTACGCATTCAGGGGGCGGCGGTACGACGCGGGAAGCAAGGCAGATTATATAAGGGCAATCATCGATTTTGCACTGGAGCGGGACGATTTGAGGGAAGATATTGAGAAGTATATAGGGGTGGTATCAGCGTCTCGTGTGTGATGGTGTTTGCAGTGGTGGTGGCAATGATGCTGGCGTTGTTCGGCGACTCCTGGATTTTGCACCCTCGCATTCATGCCCCGTATCTCCGCTGCCGCTTCTGGTAGTCCCGAATGATCCTGAAGAAGTCCAGCTTCCGCATATCGGCAAAATTCACATCTGTAAAATATAATTCAGAATATATTGTTTGCCATATCAAAAAGTCAGTCAGGTGCTTTCCCCCGGCGCGGATTACCAGATCCGGCTTGTGCCTGAATAGAAGGTGAGATTCAACCATGTCCAGATCGATATCCTCGGAATTAAGCTCCCCGCACTCCACCTTTTTCAGGATCACTTTTATCGCATCGGTAAGCTCGAGTTTTCCACCATACCCAATCGAGATGCTGAGTTTGACCTTTGGATCCCCAGAAAACCCGGCTCCAATCGGGCAGAGCCTCGCGCCCTCATCGCTTCTGGTGTATATTCTTGCGACCAGATCGGTCCCTGCCAGCCGATCGATGAGCTGTGACGTAACATCCGCAACCAGAGGACCATCCACGATTACGGCGATGTAGACGATAAGCGATCTGATACCAAGGTCTGCGCACCACGAAACAAAAGATCGCAACCGTTTAACTCCTTTTAACTCGAGAAGATCGCTTTCTGTCAGGACAAGCGTGAGTGCAACCGGCAGATCGTTTTTGAGAATCCGGGAACGCAGCCGGTGTTCGTAGACGCGCTCATAGATGCGCTGGAGCATACAGGTGTATCAGACCCGCCGATTGTTATTCTTTTGTGCGGGATGTACTGCCTGAAAATCAAGTGATTCACCACCGCGGATGGCGCAGAGTTTTAAGACCGTGTTCAACCCTCTGCGTTTCTATGCACACTCTGTAGTAGAATCTAAGGGCATGGCGATTGCACTGGAAAAATCGACAGTGCCGTGCAGGATTAAGTTATGTTGCGACAGATCACTATGGATATCATGAATATTGAAAACAACCCGCACATCAGAACCACATGCCCCACATGCTCACCGCATGCGCCGCAGTCGCACGAAGTCTTGAAACATCAGGGCGGGAGCAGTGGCAGAGGCGGCGGGAGCAGCCGGAACAGCGGCGATCTGCTGGTGCGCTGTACCGAATGCGGCACCACGCACACCATAACAGTGGAACCCACGCGAACCACTGAGATCAGGATCATCGTGAGCAAAGACGAGGACTCAGAGAGATATACGATCGAATTGCCACCTGATCACGAGGTCTACGTCGAAGACGAACTGCTTGTGGATGACCCCTCCGCAGACGAGGTGCATCTGGTAGAGGTCACCTCAATTGAGTCCAGTACGAAACGGGTGGCATCGGCGGTCGCGGACGAGATTGAAACGATCTGGGCGCGGGCGATCGATGAGGTGACCGTGAAGATTACTATCCACGACAGAACCCGAACAGAGTCAGAGCGTTTGCGGGTCTACGGGGATAAAGAGTTTGTTGTTGGAGGTATCGAGGAAATTGGGAGGAAAAAAGTCAAGATTACCAGAATCAAGACCTACAAAGAGGGGTTCCAAAAATACGCGGGGGACGTTGTCCTGGCAAAGGATGTGAAGAGGGCGTATGGGGAGAGAGAGTCTGAAAATCGTATCAGGTCCCATATAAAGGAGAAAGCAACAAGAGGGGGACAAGATAGGTATCGTCACCGGCGCTGAGCCTTGGCTACGCGAATTGTGTTTTGATTAAGCGCGTATCACTTGCGGAGTCCGGCGCAAAAATGATGCAAAAAGAATGGTTCTGCCGTTTTCTGTGGTCGCTATCGGTACCTTCACATGTGTGGGGCCGCGGGCACCGCTCTGCGTCTCTGCGCCTTTGCGTTAAATCAGAGAAACGCCAAGACGCGAAGGCGCAAAGGATGAATAAGTCTCTTCTGACATCTTTTGAAAACCACAGAATCCATCAGAATCAGCAAAAAGAATGGAGTTGATTAGGAAGTCGGGCACTGTCTGGAAACCCAGTGATTTCCGTAATGGTCAGTTGGATGTGCAACAACGCAAAAGACGCGAAGATTGAGATTGGCAACACTCTTCGCGCCTTTGCGCCTTTGCGTTAAATTAGAAAACAATAACGCAAAGACGCAAAGACGCGATGGCGCAAAGAACAAAAGTCTCCGGGTGCATTTCACTGGAATTTT
>JAYEFS010000454.1:0-7460 GCA_034658695.1 Methanobacteriota archaeon
CCGGAAGTTCCGGGATGGGGGCTATGAAACCGCCAGGAGCTCCCACTATGGTGGAATTATCCAGACCGTCGATGCTCTGGTTGTAGTTACCGAAGTCGCAGCCACTGGTAGAAGGACCCTCATCTACAACTATGTCGTAGGTCTTTAACTCCAAAATTCCGTTTATATTAGTCCATATTTCAGTCACAGGAAGGTTACCGAAGCCATCAGTACACACGGACTCCCCCGCACCTGAAGGATCCTCTCCCGGATTAAGCACATCGCCATCATTTACCGGATAGTCTTGTATCCAGATCATATACCATGTGCTGGCATTGAGCCCAGTTGCCACTACGTAAACATTCTCACCTGGACCAAAAACATCTTTCGGAAAACCGGTTTCATTGCAGGAGGTTACGGTTCCGAGTGCTGCTGCGCTCCCTGTTAACGCTAATATGACGACTACCATCGCGGTGATTGGAATAACCAATTTGTAGCATGATAGTGTCATTGGATACTTACCTCAAACACGCATTGTTTTTCAGTGCCGTTGTAATTGCCAAGCTCGCCGCCATCCAACACAACAGTATAGTTCCCACCGACATTAGAGTTTTCCCAGATCAACGTATGATCAAGGCTCCCATTGTCATTGGTATATACGAACTCTATGGCACCGGTTGGATCTTTGCTGAGATCAAGTACTCCAGGACTCACCTTGCAGTTCTGTACCCAAACGAGATACCAAGCGTTCCGACTCAGAGCCCCTCCATCAGCTTGCACATAGATGTCCTCGCCTTCTGAGAACACGTCAGTGGAGTTGCCTGCGCCGTCACACACAGATACGGATATGGTACCTCCACCAATTGCATTCATCACAGGTATTATGGCCAATACCATAAGCAACAGCATAGTCAGTGTTGTTTTCTTATTCACAGCAATCACCAATTATAACATAATTCAGACCGCGCAACAACACGATTGAATCAAGCAGACATAACAAAAATCCAATTACACCCATATAAGTCTGCCGGTTCATGGAGGGTTTGTACCTGGGGTGATGAAAAGATGTGTCTACCCCACACTGAATCGATCCCATTTTTGTTCCGTTCTGGTACTGGGACAAAAGCATCGCTCCAGGTAGATTGAACTGATTGCCACTGGTTTTTCTTGCACCGTGAAAGAATTGGACTGATATTTGAGGTTCATAATCGGACTAATGAAACTACTATACCAAACTGATCCCATTTTTGTTTCTTCAGTACTTGATGCAAAGATCTTACAGTATGTGATCACTCATCGATATTTGTGAAACACGCCGTATTCAGCACGCCATTTATCCATTGTCTATTGCGGACGGGGTGACAAAAAGGAACAAAAATGGGATCAATCGAACGGGCTGGATGAACGTCTTTTCATCAGCCCAGGTTTGTCTGCTTACGTGATGTCAAATCAGCATCTCTGCCTTCCCAGACCTTCACACCCATTACAGCCGACATGAGTCTTGATTCAGCGTGCATAACACCCTAAGCAGCGTGACAAACCCGCCACGTGCAAGCCAACTATGTATCCCATCGCACACACCACGCTCGCAAGCAAAGGCATTCGGAAACACTGGTTCAAGCCTTGCCGAACCATCTCTTCAGCAGCCCTGAGAATATCAAACAAACCGGCAATAGGATAAGAATAACAATAAGAAGCACACCCAGCGCACCGCGCGTTTCAATCATCCGTTCCGCAACAGTGATCTCCTTAACCTCCCCTTCATACATCTCAGCAAAGAGTTCATCCTCGAGAAATCCTTTCACCATCGCAAAGGTCGCCTCATAATCGTCTTTCACGGGCGCGGAGAGGCGTATCATCGTGACACCTTCGTCACTGAACCGCTTGAACATGAACCAGTAAAGCACGACCTGCCGCGTATCCGGATTGTCCTTCCTGGCTATGTCCAGCCGGTTCGTGCGCATCTCACTGAATGTGAGGTGCGTCTGGTTTCCGGTCACATGAAACGTCTCGACGCTCTCGTTTACGATGTCCCAGCTGCCGCCATAACATATCTTCGGGTCGTGAAAACTCTCGCCTTTATTGCTGTTGATGATATCCATCCAGAGCAGATCGCCATCGCGTGAATACGACCGGCTCAGCATGATACTGGCGTTTAACGTCTCGTAGACCTCTTTTGGATATCTGAAATCATAACCCCTCCAGTCGCCAAGCTCAGCCGGAAAGTTCTTGATCTCTTCAATATTGTTGTATTCATAGGCAGTCTTGAGGAGCAGGCGGTCTCTTGTCTCGTGCCAGTACGAGGTGCCAACAACCGTATAATCCGCGATACCTGCTGGTGCCAGAAGGAAGGTCAAGACTGCTGCAAGCGAGATTACGCCAAGCATTGTCAGAAGATTTTTTTGAATCTCAGCGATCCGAAACACCTCCCAACGATCAATAAACCAAATGCTGCTATGCTAAAGAGCAGTAAACTCGAAAAATCATGGAAAAAATTGATTGCAACCCCACTCCCGTAAGCGTTGGCTATTACCAGTATGGCGGATATCCGCAACACGTTTGCCATGATTGCGAGCGGGAGCGCGGATAGGAATATCACCACCTTCATGTACACGGATCCGTCCAGCAGATACGCATAAAGCGCGGCAAGCGTTAAGAGCCCTATAATCGACTTCATACCACTGCAGGGCGCACCCACCTCAAAAGCGGATTCCGCAAGACGGATCTCCGCACCAGTGACGGTTGCCCCGATCCCAAAGACACTGACAAGCGACGCTGTGCATCCCGCCGAAGGCGCCTGCAGTGCTGCACCGATCACAGGTGCGATCGGTATCGGCACCATGAAAAAAAGAAACCCAATCGGGAATAGCAACGCCTTCATGACAGCATTCCCGTAGATTACGAGAATCATTCCTGCAAGCACAATAATCATGGAAACGGCGGATGCGAACCGGAATGTCAGGAAGACTCCAATGCCGTGAATCAGAAGACCTGCTACAATGACCGGAATTCCAAGGCTGGACTGCGCTTTGTCAAGTTGGGCAAGTCCAACGCGTCTGTTCCATATCAAATAACCGGATATCATCGGCACGATGAAGCCGTACAGATAGTAGGGATCGTTCCACCATGCAGTGAATAACCAGACCAATGTGTTGAAGTACATGGAGACGATTACCGCAAGCGTGATTGCGAGGATTGCCGGCGTTGTGTGTCTGGCATTGTTCATGGTCTCGATTCAACGAATTTGCCATAACTAGCTATACATGCTTGCGTTGTTTGTTCAATGCCGCGCAGGTTTGGTGGTCTCGCAAGATCGGAGTATAACGCATGAGTTCGACCGATCTTTATGCCATCAGTCGCAGCCTTGGGAATCGCGCCCGGTCGGTGTGACGCTGCCAGTGTATCACCTCGCCACCCCGAACGTCGGACTGCGCTCGACCCAGTCACCATCACTGTCCGTATCGAGCCCATCCGCCCTCCGCTGCCACGATTTGCCCTCACTCGAACTCGTGTATGCGATACTCCGGTCAACCTCCTCTGAATTGTGATACAGAAGCACCTGCCCGTCACCATTATCAAGCTGCACTGCAGTTGTCAGATAATATCCATGCGCCTCGATTGTCGTTCCCGCCGGAATATTATGTGTGGCACCATCCTCATTCTGAATAACCCAGCCACCAATATCCGCGGACTCATCGCCGCAGTTGTACAGTTCTGTTGTCTCATTCCCGCGATCTTTCCCGATCGGGTTCGGCATCAGTTCATTTATAACGACACTTGCGGTTGCGTCGGGAGGTCCTGACTTGTTGCCAGCCTCACCATCAGCGTCCGTCTCAACCATCAGCACAAAGGTCTGCTCTGCAAAGTTGTCCGCGGGATCACTGCATCGCACAGTGACATCGTGTGCTCCGACCTGGAGCGGGTTGTGCGGGTCAAATGTGGCGCCGCTCATGTCATCGTCACGGGTGATATCCACCGAAACCGCCCCACCATGCGGACCAACAATCGTTACGCTGAGCGTCGATCCATCGATCGGTTCGCTGAAAGAAACAATGATATCATCGTTCACGCCGATTGAGCTGTTCACAATCGTTATTTCAGGAGGGGTTCTGTCCGGGATTGAATTCTCTTTCCCGGGTGTTCCGATGCGCCCACACTTATATCCCAGCGACGTGTGCCAGTTGTACTCATTCGTGCCATCTTCCGGTAAGATCCGCTCCATCGAATGTCCTACATCATCCCCTTTTCCACAAAACCAGTTTCCATTCTGATTCGCAACATCGATTCTCTTGGATGTCGCAGGGAATCCATTGAAGAGTTGCAGCACCTCACCTCCGTTTTTCATCGCCATGCTTGCGATTTGATCCGGTGTACAGGTCGTGGCGTCCGTATCCGCGATCAGATAATAGCCATGAGCGGATATGATCGCACCCGGTGTAATCTCGATCTCGACATCATCGCTGAGCGTACCCGTTCCCGCGGTGATCGTCCAGCCCCCGATCTCGATTGGGTGATCGAGCGTGCTGTGGAGCTCGATGTACTCTTTTTCGTCCCACATGATCTCATTTATCACGATATCCCATAGCATTGGATCGTAGTCATATACAGGCGGCGTGGGCTGTGGTGTGAGCTGTGGTGTGGGTTGCGGTGCAGGTTGTGGCGTCGGCGTGGTATTAGGAGTAGCGTCGTCTGTAGAACCAGTGTCTGTGGGAGCGCCTGCAGACTCGTCTTCGTAGAGGGACGTGACTGTGAGATTGAGCAGGCATTCGCGACTGTGTGGAAGCGTTCGTCTCTGATCTGCCGGAACTGCACGCTTCATTTCAGGCGACCTGACCCGGAAGGCTACGTATTCGCCAGCCTCCGGATCCGTGAAGAACTCGAGATCGTATCGCCCCTGTGCTGCAATCTCTGTTGCGCCGCGTGTTTTGTCCCCGATCATTGCGAGGATTGTGGTGTGCACCGGCGCAGGTGCACCCTCGATTGTGATGTTTCCGTGGAAGTGAAATATCCGGAATGTTTCGGATGAGTGTGATTGCTGGAAGAGATCATCCCAGGAGTTGTGATTCATCATGGATCCGGTTAACGTCGCAAGCGCAACCGTTGCGAGCAACACCGAGACAACTGTTGCAATGGTGGCTCTATTTATACGGGGGCGGGCGGTCATGGGGTCAATCATTCGGACATTGCTATTTGTATGTTGCGGTGGACTGGGGGTAGTGCGCATTGTGATGTCAAAATGGTTTTGAAGATTCGAGAGAAACTCCGAAAGAACCTTATGTGCATCATCGGGATGCTCGCATTCATGTCATGTATCTATTCGTGCCAACCATCTTCGCGCCCCGGAAGCCCACCCCGATGATACTGCACAAGAGCCACATACCATAGCAGTCGGCGCACATCCATAGCTATATATATGATCGATATCAATTATTTAATGTGGCTGCATTGAACAGCAGGCATACGAACTCATGAATTTCATGAGGGGATGGACACATGGACTCAGTAATACAGGAAGCAATAAGGCATGCCGAGAAAGAGAAATCATATCGGCAGAATGCTGCAGATGTTGAGAGCTTTGATGATGCGGTGGAACTAATCGGAGAGCCGCGCATATTGATTGCGGGATGCGGGGGCGCAGGCAACAACACCGCAAGCAGGATGCACGACATTGGTATCGACAGCGTGGAGATCATCGCGATCAACACCGATAAGCAGGACCTGGACAAGTGCCGGGCTGACAAGAAGATTCTGGTGGGTAAGTCGATCACACGTGGTCTCGGCGCAGGCGGAGACCCGGATGTCGGCAGACAGGCAGCAGAACTTGCGCGCGGGACATTGAGTGACGTTCTCGACGAAACCGATCTGGTCTTTGTAACTGCGGGCATGGGTGGTGGCACAGGCACCGGGGTTGCCCCCAAGGTCGCTGAGATCGCACGGGAGAGCGGCGCAATCGTGGTGGGGATGGTCTCCACGCCATTTCACGTAGAGCGCGGTCGCATAATCAAGGCGGAAGAAGGGCTGGCAGAGTTGAGCAAGGCGGCTCACACCGTAATCGTGCTTGATAACAACCGTCTGCTCGACTATGTCCCGAATCTGCCGATGGGAGCGGCGTTTTCGGTCATGGACCAACTGATCTCAGAGACCGTCAAGGGCATATCAGACACGATCACCAAGCCATCGCTGATCAATCTCGATTACGCCGACGTTAGGACCGTTATGAACTGCGGAGGAGTCGCAGTGATGCTCTTTGGCGAGTCGAAGACGCGTGACAAGTCAGATGACGTAGTCCGTGCGGCACTGAACCACCCGCTACTGGATGTGGATTACAGGGGCGCTACCGGATGCCTCGTGCACATCACGGGAGGCCCCGACCTCAGTCTGAAGGAGGCAGAAGAGATCGCAAGATCGCTCACATACGAGCTCAGCCCGCACTCGAACGTGATCTGGGGCGCACGAATCGAGGAAGAGTATGAGGGTAAAGTACGCGTGATGGCGATCATGACCGGTGTCGAATCAGCGCAATTACTCGGAACCGCACAGGCGCAGCGCGTACCGATTCGTTCGGGGCACATAGAAGAGCCGCAACTGGTGCAGATCCCAAGACGTGATATGGCTCCAAAGTCGATCATCGAATATATTCGATGATCCTTTCTTTTCTTTTTTGTTAAAATGGCATGATAGCCCGCACTCATCCGGCTATCGTGAGATTGAGATCGTGTGCAGAGCCGTGGCAATCCACGCACCCGGTTCCACTGGTTCCGTGAGACGGCTCAAGGGTGTGACAGCCGCCCTCATCGCACCCCGGTATCGTTCCGTGGTCGGGATGGCAATTCACACACTCGAGATACCTGTGCTCACTATCGCTTTCAAACATCGTGTTGAACGGTTCCGCATGGCAGTCAACGCAGACAACTGAGAGCGTATCCGGCGAGTACATAATATCGGTTGGCACATGCCCGATTCTGTGACAGTTATTGCAGTCACGCATGCTCATCATGGTGTTGTGCCCGGCATGGCAGTCGATGCAGAGCATGGTTACGGCGTGCTCTGGATGACACATGTCGCATGCGATGTCGGCGTGCCTCGTATGCTCTCTTGCAAACGTCTGCTCGATTACTGAACTATGACACCGGGTGCACTGGCTGTTGTCATGGGAATCGAATTCAATTGACTCGGGTTTGTGTGGGTCATGGCAGTTTGCGCAGTCGAGCGCGTCAGCGCCGTGTACCAGTCCGTGACAGTCGCTGCACGGAGGCAGGTAGCCGTGCTGGATGTGGCAGTGATCACATTCGAACGCCGAGTGCATGCCCCCGCTCTCCTCAATAGCCTCGTACTGCGGAACGTGGCAGGATCGGCACCTGCTACTGTTCAGATTAGAATTGTTGACCCGCTCCATCGGCGCATGCGGGTTCGGGTGGCAGCTTGTGCAGCTGTTTACGGTTGTGCCATGGGTCTCGGGGTGGCAGTCCCGACAGTCCGGC
>JAYEFS010000455.1:0-1630 GCA_034658695.1 Methanobacteriota archaeon
TCAAGGTGGTCGTCGGTGGCGAGGCTGGCAAGAAGCCGAGGATCGCGAAGGAGTTGACATACGTCGAGTCGATTGATGACGCGAAGAAGGTTGCACAGAGCGTCTTTGACTACTACAAGGCGAATGCAAAGCCAAAGGAGCGGATCGGCGATTTCATCGACCGGATCGGGTTTGAGGAGTTTACCGAAGGAGTGCTCTGATGAAGATCGTCGATGCACGATCGGCACCCCCATCTCCAAACCCGCACGGGGTTCATGCGTCGATGATTCATGATACCGAGCATGTCCAAACAGTACACAACAGTACACATCACGTTGCAACCGGGGGAGGCGCTGAAACTCCACGCCACCCCGGTTGATGTCTTTTTTTATGTGCTTGAAGGACGCGGCGTCGTTGAGATCGGTGACGAGCGAGAGGAGGTCGTGGCAGATCAGTTCATTGAGAGTCCTGCACGAGTTCCGCACCGCTTGTCAAACGAGAGTGAGTCGGTGTTCCGGTTCCTCGTCGTGAAGACGCCAAGACCAAAGGAGAAGACGCGGGTGCTGTGACCGCGGATCCCGCCAAAAGGCTAAAGTAGTTTATCGTAACATCATTGTGTATAACGTAGATATTATTACTAAAATCGTAACGTCTACGCTGATACACAGAAGGAACAATAGATGATGAAAACACAAAATGCGACCACCCCCCCTTCCTGCGCCATATCACCGCGACGAGGGTTTCTGTTGTTCTGCTTTTCTGCCTGCTGATTGCGCAGGCTGCATCGGCTGCGGCTACAGGATAGCACGCCGGAATCGATGAGTATACCGGGGCAGAGACCCGGTCTTGTGTGTCATCAAAAGGAAGGTGAGGACTTCGCAACGTCGGTCCATAACACGTGGATGGGCAAGGTGACACACATCGTTGGAAAGGAAGGCGAGGCGACAGGTAAACTTGTGGGCTTGAATGAGTTCTGCGGGGGCACCGAATCGAATGACGCCCTCTGTGGCAAATGTCATGCTGGCTATGGCTTATTCGAGAACGATTTTTCGGTTGAGAAGATCAATTGCCTGATCTGCCACGCACCGAACTACAAGAAGACCTCAACGGGTCCAGACACTATGGTGATGAAAATCAGGCTCTTTGGTAATTCGCGTTGCATAGATCTCACTAATGAATAAAGTAAATGAGAAATATCTAAATTATAGTGACTTTTTACTACTTTCCGATTACCATTCATCTCATTAGTTCTATTAACCGCGAATGCATGCAGATAAACGCAGATACCCGGTTAACAAATCCGCGTTTATCAGCGGTTCATTATATTTTCAACTGACAGGAAACTCTGCAAAACCGATATCGAGCGGCTGAGTAGATTGTCAATTTGATATGGGTCGGGGGGACTGCAACGCGAGACACCAGAGACCCAAGATCATTCCGGACTCGAGTGGTATATGCGCCATAGCCAGTCCAATGAGGGTCTCATCTAATGTGGGTGCGCCCAGGCGTGATTGATGCGAGGGGATGCGCAGGAACGTTTCTGATTCTAACGGGCTTTCGTGGTTCTCAAAGCCCCAGTTCTCTCAGTTTCCCGGATCCTGGTTTGCCATGTTCCCATCCGCGAAGTTCGTAGTATTCAGACAACATCGCA
>JAYEFS010000456.1:0-1623 GCA_034658695.1 Methanobacteriota archaeon
CCTCGTCAATATCCAGGAGACTTGCCGCCATGATCGTGCCATTGTCACATACGGCACGGAGATTAATTCCCACAGTCATTGGGAATATTTCAAGGCGTGTAAGCATCTCAGATAGGGCACGCGAGACTGGTTCGCCAGCATGCGCGACCACATTGGTCTCACGGATCACGACTTTGCCCTTGTCGATTCTCGCGGGTATGCCTGCATTCTGCAGGTCGCCCACGATCGGTCCCGGAGCAAATGACGTGGGTCCACCCTCAACCACGATGTCGTGCGGTGCGGATACGCCCGCCTTGATCGGAGCCTGTGTTTTGCTTGACTCAAGCATACTGAAGAGCTTGAACGGGTTCAGGTCTGTAAAGATGAGCACGGTCTGATCGTCAACATGCAAGTTCATCGACTGGATGTCGCCATCACAGCCATCAAAAGCTCGCCATATAAGACTGTTCCTGTAAACTACGAGTTTTGCAACGTCTTTGAGATCTCGTCGCATTCCCTGAAGTTGCTTTGCAGGTATATCCCGTATCCCGGCGATCCCTATGACTGGATACCGATCTGCAAGCCCTTTGATCTCCTCAACGCAATCGAGCTTCCACTGCGGAACGTGTGATGTGTGGTGTTCTGTTGCTGCGTCCATGACTTCTCACCTCACCTTCGCAGATTTGCCCATTGTCGTCGTCACGTAGATGGATTTGATGTTCTGTACACCTTTATCCAGTACCTGTTCAAGCCTCGTGACCACTGCCTCAACGTTCCCTGCGATATCTTCAGCCGACATGTCTCGCCGCCCGACCGGGGCATGGAAGGTCTTCCGATCCTTCGAACGGAGTTTTATGCTGCTTCGGGCTTTGTTGATGATGTGCCCGACATCCATGTCCGATGTCAGTGGCTCCGGCATCTTGCCTCTGGGTCCGAGAATCGAACCAAGGTTCTTTCCAATGGCTGGCATGTACGCAACCTCTGCGATGAAGAAGTCGTATTTTTCGGCAAGTTCTCTTGCGCTGTTCTTGTTATCGCCATACTCGGTGATAGCATCCGGATCCTCGATGACCAGGTCAGCACCCCCATCCTTTGCCCGAAGCGCAGTCTCTCCACGTGCGAAGACAGCGACCGCGATTGGTCTGCCGAGTCCGTTCGGGAGTATGATCTCCTCATCCACACGGAACCGTGGCTGGCTCAGATCAATATTCTTGAGATTAACCGCCAGTTCCACGCCTTCTGTGAAGCCTCTCTGTGGAGATTCATTCAGTACTGTTGTAACAGCATCTATTGTTTGCTTGTCCATGAATTCACCCATCGTAGTCGTATCGACCCAATCAGCCTGCTACGAATGAATTATAATATACTGTCTGTGTTGTACTTTAATGTATCTGTCGGAATTGTGCGGGTGTATCGTAGGGTGATGAAAGGATGTGTATACCCCGTACTGAATTGGTCCCATTTTTGTTTCATTTTAGTACTGGAGCGAAAGCATCTTTCCAATTGGATTGAACCGGTTGCTACTGGTTTTTCTTGTACCGTGAAAGAATTGGACTGATAGGCGGGGTTCATAATCGGACTAATGAAACCACTACACCGAACTGATCCCGTTTTTGTTTCGTTCAGTATTTGATGCAAAAATCC
>JAYEFS010000457.1:0-1616 GCA_034658695.1 Methanobacteriota archaeon
CGTCCTGCATGTTGATCTTGCCGTCGTACTTGGCGTCCGAGAGTTCTGTCTTGTCGCGGTATTCGAGGATTATGAGCTCAGTATATGTCACATCCTGCATGTTTATGGTGTCGTCCTCGTTCGCGTTCCCGAAGATTTTGAGCGTGTGGTCAGATGCCGCGGCTGGCAGTGCACAGCAAACCAGCAAAAGCATCGTCGTGGCTATTCCGAGTAGTATTGTACTTGTTTTCATCTATCATCCCTCCATCAACTCTCGTCCAGCGGCGGATACACAAATACGCCTTTCTCATCCAGATCGATGTCCAGCCCCTGGAATCTTGTCAGGTATTCCTGATGGATCGCCTGTGGGTCCAGATCCTCGAATACGTCTGGCTGGAACCACTTTGCCATGTATGCGATTGAGAGGAATCCCCTGCACCCTGCAGATGGTCCCCAGGTCGTGATGTAACCGCTGATCACGTAAACACGTCCATCTTTCACTGCCGGTATCCCCGACAATTCAGCCCGGCTCATGATTTCGTCTCTCACTTCTGCTAAACCTGCGGTATCATCCGCATCTATGTGATAGCCACCACAACCCCATGGTGTCTTGACCATGATCTCGGGGTTTTGCACTATCACTTCTTCAGGGTCAACGATTCCACGAGTTTCATCGAATATGTTCGTGCCACCTGCGCTTCCGACCCTATCCCGGTCCTCGCCTGCGATATACCAGTTCTGATAGCCCTCAACGTATACGGTTGGCTTATCCTCGTCCGGAATCATCTCAACTGTCGCTTCTATCTGACCTGTGACACCATCGTACCAATCTATGAACTCGTAAGCCTCATCTCTCTTGTCAAAGAGGTATCCGAACCTCTCCGCATCCCTCAGCATATCTTCTTCCTGTACGCCGCCATACGCACAGACCACTGCAACGCCTGCTGCGTTCAACACATCGATGGTCTTCTCGGTTGCACCGTACGTTGGAGACATCCATATAATGGCGATATCCGGATCAAGACTCAATATCGACTCGGTATCCTTCGAATCAACCGGCTGTTTATCCTGATATCCCGGGAAGAATGTCATGTAATGGGAGTCGTATGCTCTTGAAGATTGAATCCCGCTTGCTACGCCAACTACTCGACCAGTCTCCAGCTTAACTGCTCGCAACAGCTCGAGAGAATCGCTACAAGCAACAACAATACGATTCAGTGGCTTTTCTGCCGTTATGATTCTACCGGTGGAGTCTGCGAGGGTTATCTCCTTCTCCTTCCCGAGTATGACAAGCTCGATCTGTGTCACGTCCTGCATGTTGATCTTGCCGTCGTACTTGGCGTCTGCGAGTTCTGTCTTGTCTCTGTATTCGAGGATGATCAGTTCTGTGTACGTCACATCCTGCATGTTTATAGTGTCATCCTCGTTCGCGTTTCCGAAGACGCCAAGTGTGTAATCTGATGCCGCCGTGGGGAGTGCCAGTAGCATCAAGATTGTGGTTATTCCTGCTAGTATTGTATTTGATTTTATCATATACTACCTCACAATTATATTTCGTAGAATCCTACGTGCAATACATGTTACATGGGTCATGTGAGTTATAGCTAATCCATTCAATGCTTAAAACTTTTGGTCAG
>JAYEFS010000458.1:0-7391 GCA_034658695.1 Methanobacteriota archaeon
GTGCAAGAAAAACCAGTAGCAATCGGTTCAATCCAATTGGAAAGATGCTTTCGCTCCAGTACTAAAATGAAACAAAAATGGGACCAATTCAGTACGGGGTATACACATCCTTTCATCACCCTAGGTCCTGTCTCTATAGTGACGACCCCAACGATATCGACATTGGTATATATGGGATGGATCCGGAAAATCTCTTTAAATTTTATGGAGAGTTATCACTCGAGATCCCGGAACGTATAGATATAGATATAGTCACTCTGGATAAAGACAATTTATTCAACAGATTGGTTGAGAAAGAGGGGATGAAATTATATGGCTAACTCGAGAGCGTTTGTATTATCTTCTAAAATAGGTTCGGAAAACCACATAGGGCACAGAGGACACAGAGAAAACAGCAACTCTCTGTGCCCTCCGCGTCCTCTGTGGACAATCTTCTTTGCCATAACCCATATCATACCCCGAAGAAATTAAAAAGTCACTAATTTGAAAACCATCAACCGATGATTGAGGATATAATTATGAAAACAGTAGTACTCGCATATTCCGGCGGACTGGACACGTCCGTTGCGATCCCGCTCTTAAGAGAGCGATATGATTACGACCGCGTGATCACAGTCGTTGGCGATGTCGGACAGCCAGATTCCGAGATCACCGACGCAACAAAACGTGCAGAAGCCCTCGCTGATGGGCATTACACACTCGATCTGAAGGATGAGTTCGTGGAGGATTACATATTCCCGTCGATTAAGGCGAACGGGCTCTATGAGGGCTATGTGCTCGGAACAGCGCTCGCCAGACCGCTCATTGCAAAGAAGATCGTCGAGATCGCAGAATCCGAGAATGCGCAGGCACTTGCGCATGGCTGCACAGGGAAGGGCAACGATCAGCTCAGATTCGATGTGATATTCAGAGCATCAGACTTCGATCTCGTCGCGCCGATGCGTGACCTGAACCTGACAAGGGAATGGGAGATTGACTATGCGCTTCAGCACAACATACCGACCACGGTTACAAAGGAGAAGATCTGGAGCGTGGACGAGAATATCTGGAGCAGGAGCATCGAGGGCGGAGAACTGGAGGATCCGTACGTAATCCCGCCCGAAGAGATCTATGAATGGACGAAATCTCCCGAAACTGCACCGGAACCAGAGATAATCGAATTATCGTTCGAGGGCGGTGTTCCTGTCGCATTGGACGGAGCAGCGATGGACTGCGTTCCCCTGATCACCAGACTCAACGCAATCGGCGGTGTGCATGGAATCGGGCGATCAGACAATATCGAAGACCGGGTGCTGGGACTGAAGGCGAGAGAGATATATGAGCATCCCGCTGCGACAATACTCCTGAATGCGCACCAGGATCTCGAAAAACTCGTCTTAACAAGGGGTGAACTCAGGTTCAAGGCGATGGTGGATGCTGCATGGGCAGAACTTGCGTATATGGGTCTTGTGGACGAGCCGCTCTACGCAGATCTCTGCGCGTTCATCGACGAGACTCAGAAGCGTGTCACAGGGGCTGTGAAGGTGCGACTGCATGCTGGTTCTGCGACTGTCGTTGCAAGAAAGTCCGATTTCGCACTCTATTCCGAAGAACTGGTCTCGTTCGGCGAATCATCGATCGATCAGAAGGATTCAGAAGGATTTTCAAAATATCATGGATTCCAGGCACGGTTGGCACGAAAAGTAATGAAATAATGCGGTGATCATGCCTACAAGCATCAGGAGATCGATCTTCCACTATGTGGTGGTTGTCATAGCGCTCGTCACCGTATACGCCAGTATCTTTTTATTTCTGATGTATAGGGAGGCGCAGCAGATACCAGAGCAGATGGTGCACGTGAACCTGGTAACAGCCGTCTACTGGGTCATCGCGACCATGACAACCGTTGGATATGGCGATGTTTACTTCATCGAGGCGGTTGGTAGGTTATTTTCTGTTGTGGTTGCCATCTCCGGAGTGATTCTGCTATTTGCCCTGCTATTCCCACTGATCATCACGCCGTGGATCGAATCGCGTGTGAAAGCCGCGCTACCCACGCGGGTCCCCTCAAAGCTCTCGAATCATCTGATCCTCTGTGGACACAGCCAGCCTGCTATGAGCCTGATCGATGAACTCGAACATCAGAGGATTCCTTTTGTAGTGATCGAGGACGATCTAAATACAGTGAAGGATCTGCTGCAAAGAGAGATCCCATGTATTCACGGGGACTCAAGTGATAAAGACATGCTCGAAGGAGCGAATATAGGCAAAGCAAGAGTTTTGATCGCCAATAAAAGTGATGAAATGAATGCGAGCATCGTTTTAACCGCAAGAGAGCTGAGTGAATTAAAGATAATCGCCATTCTTGAGGATCTGTCCAAGAGAAAATACCTGGAGTACGCAGGTGCGAACAATGTGATCGCTCCGAAATCGATGCTCGGTCATTTTATTGGCAGGAAAGCAGTGGACCCGACGGTCAGCCATCTCGTCGGCGCAACCGATTTCTTGAAGGACGTCGAGATAATTGAATTTCCGATATATCCTGGTAGCGAACTGATCGGAAAGTGTCTGTTGGATGCAGGGATACGGAAACGGACCGGTTGCAACATCATAGGTATGTGGACAGGTGGTGAACTCTCGTTAAACCCAAAATCAACGGATGTGATCAGATCAAATTCGATTCTGTTGGCGGTTGGGACCAATGAACAGCTACTCAGCCTCAAGAAGTTGGTCAGGTGAGGATATGGTGCGAGAAGGACACACAGTAGTTGTTGGGTATGGAGACGTCGGAAAGAGCATTGTTGCCGAATTGAGAACCGCTGAAGTGGACTTTGTTGTAGTGGATAAGAATGAAGATGTTCTGAAGGACGGTGGATTTGATTATGTTGTCGGGGATGGTTCAAACGAAGAGATTCTCAGAGAAGCCGGGGTTGCGTCTGCGTTCACCGTGATAGTTGCGCTGAACATCGACACTGACGCGATCTTTGCAACCCTTGTCACAAGGAATATGAATCCGGACGCGATCATTCTTACGAGAGCGAACGCGCCGATATGCGACAGAATCTACAAAGCGGGCGCTGATTACGTTGTCTCGCTCGCAATCATAGTAGGACAGATGGTGGCAAAACTGGCAATCTCTGAGTATGAGGAAAACGTTGTGATGCTCTATGAAGGTATCGAGATCGAAAGATACCATGTTCGGAAGAACTCACCTTTTGCCGGAAAGACACTCAGTGAGCTGAACATACGGTCGAAGGTCGGCTGCACGGTCATAGCAATCGAGGTAGCGGGTGAAGTGATAACCGTTATAGGGGGCGATACTATTATAGAAGACGACTCAACAATTGCTATCATCGGCAGCAGAGAACACATAAGGAAATTCGAAGAGTACGAAAAGATGCTGTCGAAGAGTCCGGAGACGGTTGTAATCGAGAAGATAGGAGAGTTTTTCAGATGACGCAGTATCAAACACTTGCCGAAGTAATGGAGCTGCTTGCCGTGATCATCATGGCGGTCGCATTTTATTATGGCTATTCGTTGATGAAATTCATACCGAAAGAGTTGAAATCGTTGAATCTGATAGTCTTTGCGCTCTTTTTCATGATTTTGCGTAGAATCGCCTATCTTTTTTCGTTTGACTTTGAAGGAGTCTGCATCATCGTATCGGCAATCTCTCTATTTATAGCACTACTCGTAATGCTCGGTTTCAGGCGTATATACAACAATGTCGGAGGGCGTTGAGTCTGTTGAAGATCGAGGCGATTACATGAGAATATGGGACATACCTCCCGAGAAAATGTGCCGGAATCACCTGCTTGGCGAGCACAGGGAATTACATGCATTATGGTCGATAATAACCAACAACAAGAAGGCGTACTCAAACCACCCGGAGACGCTCCGCTGGAAGGGGCGGCTGGGCGCGCTCTATCTGAGGCATGAGAAACTGGTCGAAGAGATGGCAAACAGGGGCTACAAGCACCATACGCCTCTTGACCCCGAACTTGCCACAGGAGAATCCGAGCAGACCGAATTCGTAACCCCTTATGATGAACAGGTCAAAATCTTAAGGGAACGAGGCTGTGATTGTAAGGTATAAGTGACATGTCCGGTTCAGAGATTCTGCGGTGCGAGTGTGGCACGCTGACCGTAAAAGCAACCTTTGAGCGATACGGAGCAACGGTTCGGGGTTCGCGGTGCCCTCGCTGCGGCAAGGAGTATGTGGACGCGGATGATTTCAACCACGCGCTCTCCTCGTGGGTTGCCAGGCAGTGTTGCCGTTCCCGCTGATGCGCTTTGGGGCACTCCGAAGATACGACAATCTCTGCAATCTCTGTAACGATCATCCCGCTGGTGTGCATAGGCACAAACGATACGATGGAAAACGTTTACTACCGACTGATTGATATGATCGCTATAGACATCCCGTGATCTGATGAAGACTCCCGAACATGATCTTAAAGTGATGGAAAGACCACTCCGCGTGGGTGTATTTACCGGTCCCATAAAGAGATCCGGAGTTGTTCCGGTATCAAATCTCATCGACATACTATTGTCCACTTCAGATGACATCCATCTCATCACAGGAGATGCGTGGACGCCCTCTAAAAAGATCCGCAAAAAGGTTCATCTCCACACGATAACGCGAAAGATTAGATCAGGTATGCTCAGCGGGGTTGCAAACCACATCCGTATCGAATTTCAGATCCTGCGCAAGATACTATCGCTATCAAGAAACGTGGATCTCTGGATCTGTTTCATGGGCGATAGTCTGACGTTGCCGATATTAGCTGCGAGATTGGCAGGAAAGAAGGTTATACTGGTTATGGCGTCCGATTACATCTTACCCTTCGAGATGCAGGAGGATATTCTTCGTATTCCCTTAAAATTACTGTTGAGGCTCAATTTCATCGTTTCGTCGAGAATCGTTCTCTATTCGGAACGGCACATCGATGAGTGGCATCTTGGACGATACCGGGGCAAGGTCTCAATAGCCCACGAACATTTTTTAGACGTTAATACGTTCAAAATACGGAAGACGATAGAGGACAGGACCGAGACAATCGGGTATATCGGACGCTTTAGCGTGGAAAAGGGCATCCTGACTTTTCTCGATGCAATCCCTGCGGTGTTTGCGAAAAACGACGAAATCAGCATCTCCATATCTGGCGACGGCGATCTATTGGCTGATATCAAGCAGTTCATCGATAAAAACGATCCTGGCAATAAGATACGGCTATCCGGGTGGATCCCCCATGAAAAACTCCCTGAGTGTCTGAATGAACTGAAGTTGCTGGTACTACCGTCCCACACCGAAGGACTCCCGAATATACTGCTGGAGGCGATGGCATGCGGAACACCGGTTCTGGCAACGCCTGTCGGATCGGTACCTGATCTGGTGAAGGCTGAATCGACCGGGTTCATTCTCAAAAACAATTCGCCGGAAGAAATCGCAGAAGGTGTTATGAGGGCTCTTGCGTATCCTGATATTGGTGGGATCATAACGAACGCTCGAAGGCTGGTGGAAGAGGAGTACACATACAGGGCTGCTGTTGAAGAATATAGATCGATATTAGCATCTGTTTAAGGATTTAAGGGGCAATTGATGAGATTAAAATCTGGGTACGTCGGATGGTTCGCAATAACAGCAATTCTCGCGACAAATCTCGCGGTATTCATAGATGTGCCATTTCTGAGACTGGTATCCGGATTTATTTTTCTCGCCATCCTGCCCGGGTTATTGATCGTATGGCTGCTTAAACTGAACCGGATGGGACCTACAGAAAAGGCTGCATTGGTGGCTGGATTAAGTGTCGCATTCCTGTTGTTCTTTGGATTGTTGTTAAACAATCTGTTGCTCGCCGTGGGCTTTGAAACGCCATTATCGACGGTTTCTCTCATGATCTCTTTTGATATCGCGTTTATCCTGCTGCTGATTGCGGGATGTGCAGTGAATGTGGATTCGGTAGCCCCCCTCTCAAATCCACATCTGAGCAGGCACGAAAAGGCGTTTCTGATCATACCGGTAATCCTTCCGGTGCTGAGCATGCTCGGATCACACACCATGGGCGTAACCGGTAACAATACCGTGCTGGTCGCTGTCCTGCTCCTGATCCCTGTTTATATCGCCGCAGTCTGCCGCAACAACCGGAAATTTCCGGAGAGATTGTACCCTGTCGTGCTGTATCTGATCAGCATATCGCTTCTCCTGATTTATGCGCTGAGGTTCCCCCATATCTGGGGACGTGATGCGCACGCAGAGTATTACATGTTTCAGACGACTCTCTGTAATCTGCACTGGAAAATCGTCGAACACGCTCTCCTGGATGCGTGTCTGAGCATCTCGTTACTACCCACGATATTTCAGTCCATTACGGGCGCAGGTGCACAGGAATACCTATTTAAAGGGGTTTATGTGGCGATATGCTCATTCGTCCCGCTTGCGATATACGCAATATCAAGGAGATATGTTGGTAGTCTGTATGCGTTTCTGGCTTCACTCTTCTTTGTTTCGCAACCAACCTTCCTGAGTTCCGCAGGAAGCGCACGCACAAACGTTGCGATCTTCTTTGTCGCTCTGGCTGTGATGGTTCTCTTTAACGACAAGATCGATCCTGCAAAGCAGAGGATTCTACTTTTCGCCTTTATACTGGCTACGGTGGTCTCGCATTATTCGACCGCATATATATTCTTCTTTGTAGTGCTTTTCAGCTGGGTTGCGGCAGAGATGGTCGCAAGAATGTACGTCTTCGAAAGAACGATGAGTCTGAGAATCGTTTCGTTCTTCTCTGTTGTGATCTTCATCTGGTATGCCCAGCTAACCGATGCTGCGTTCAGTGTTGGTGTGACATTTATCAGGGACACACTCGCCAATCTGAACAATTTTTTCCTGGAAGAATCGAGAACAGACATGTTCCAGTTATTATTTGGTCACGGACTCACATATTCGGTGCTGAGCAAGGTCAATCTCCTTGTTACATGGTGCACATTTCTGTTCATAGGAATCGGGGTTCTCACAATGGTTGGAAAGTTTCAGGAGCTGGTGGATATACGGGGCGCACGACTCCGGAAGCCCGATTTCCTGAAGACACGGTTCGAGGTGGGGTATCTGACAATGGTGCTGGCGTGCTCGGGTTTACTGCTGGCTATCGTTCTGTTACCATACATCTCAATAGGTTATGACATTTATCGGTTGTATTCTCTTGTTGTAGTCGTTTTGTCTGTCTGTTTTGTCATTGGTGGCATAGTGTTATCGAAACGTACCGGATTAAAGCTGAAACCGTATCTACTCATCCTTGTGATACTCCTTTCCTATTTGATGTTTGTAACAGGTGTTGCGTACCAGATCTTCGGCGCCCCAGTTTCAGTCATCCTGAACTCAGAGGGGGATAGGTATGCCTGCGAATACATCCATG
>JAYEFS010000459.1:0-7364 GCA_034658695.1 Methanobacteriota archaeon
GAATTCACAACGCCAACATACCCTGCATTGCTCGATGAACCGATCACCATGCCTGATTTGCCGACCAGATAGTATACTGGCTTTCCATTCACGGTGTTGGATGTATCGATATCGTGTGCGTAACCATCGGGCGATCCTGCGGAAACATCGAGGTTGTAGGTATTATAATCTATCTCGTTATCCCGGAGCGTGCTGTTGCTCGAATAATACATGCGGATGCCGCACGAATTGTCAGAAACGGTGTTGTTTGTGAGCGTGCTCGAATCTGCACCATTCAAATGTATCCCGACGCCATTATCATGGATGCTATTATTTCTGATAGCATTCCCATAAGACGAGACACTGATTCCAGCATCGTTCCAGTAGTATGATCTGCCATGTATAACCCTAAACCCGTCGATGGTGCAGTAATTAGCGGTGACCCTGATCGTGCAATCATCCCAGCCACCATCCACGACAGGCATACCGATCCCGATGAGTGTCAGTTGTTTGTTGACCTTGACATTCTCGTGGTACGTGCCGTTGTACACGATGATCATGTCTCCTGATCCGGATGCATCTATCGCCGCCTGTATGCTCGTGTAATCTGCACCGCCACTGTCGTCTACGGTCAGTGTCCGGGGGATGCGGGTTGGGGTAGATAGTGTCTTTTTGCCATTCCTGATGCTCCATGATGCATACAGGGTGGCGGATGTGTATGTAGCCAGCACCGTTCCTATTGCTTCGCGATACTGCGTAACAGACGTCAGTTGTATATAGTCATCCCGGTGGTTATAGCTGCTGATAGTCCCGGAAACTATCGTGTGACCTGTGGTATCATTTTGTAGATAGAATGAATTATAAAACAGACCTTCGTCAACCAGTTTATCGTTCTTTGAAAGCTGCAGCCACACCGAATTATTGCTGTAGGTCTCCTGTGCAGTCAGATAGTATCCTTCCTGCAACTGCCACGATTCGGCATCTGGCTCGATGAATAATCTCCCATCGACTTCAGAGTACTGGGTTGTGTAGCGTACCTGAACGATATTAGTATCTGTGCCGCGGAAGACCGCACTGACATAAGTGCTGAAGACCAGCGCACCGGTCGCGTTGTAGTACTTAAACCAATTATTCATGGGATTGATAATCGCATCTTTCACGCTCACGCCATCCTCGAACAGCGATAACCAGACCTTGTCCCCCATTAGATCGATATCCATCGGAGCAAGCGAATAACTCTCATGGAGTTCCCATGCCGTCGCCAATGCCGCTTCTGTTGGATCCGCGGTCGCGTATGTCTTTGACTCGTTGTTGATCAACGGTGTGCCTGTGCTCGAATATTGATTGACATTCTTTAGTTTGACAACACCTGCCAGACACCCATTGAACACGCTCTCGACCACGCAGTCAAACGACTCAAGACCGTTTCTGTACTCAAATAGATCTCCCGATTCGAGAATATCCTCTTTGAGCACGACACCATCTTTCAATAGCTCAAGCCACACCTTATCGCCATTCAGATCGATATCCTTCATCGTAAGTACATACCCGTCCATAAGTTCCCATGGCATGCCATCCGGGTCTCCCGATTTATAGAAATAAGATCCATCAACGATCAGAGCGGCTCCGCTGGCATCAGAATACTGGTTGACATTCACGAGTTTGACCGCGTTCGCATCACATCCGCGGAATACGCGATCCACAACACAATTTACGCCGCCGACGCCAGAGGTGTGGGTGAATGTGTTAGCATAATCCTCGTTCAGTATCTTCTCTTTCACGACCACACCATCCTGTGATAACTGAAGCCGGACCTCATCACCGTCAAGACCGAGGTCGGGTACTGTGAGCATATAGCCGCCAGACAGATTCCATGAGATGCCACTTGGCTCTGTCGCTGTCGGGAGTAACCGGGATTCGTTCTTGATCAATATGCTACAATCGACCTCTGAACGCTGGTAGACCTCACCGAGTTCGATCATGTTTAGATTACACCCGCGAAATGCCGCTTTCAGGGTCGCGGCGACAATCTCGGTTCCATCCCTCGTGTAACTGTAGCGAGAATCCGAATCAACCGGTGCCCACCACTCCTCTGTCAGTATCCCCTCATCAACCACCACACCATCCTTGCAAAGGACGATCCACGCCTTAGTCCCCTCGAGATCGACCTGATTCCATCCGATGGTATAGTTTTCATACAGATTCCATGAGTACCAGCCACAATGATCTGATGCGAACCCGCCGCCTCCAGACAGCACTGGCAGTTCGTTTCTGATCAGGTGCGGATAGAATTCGATAGCACGGGCATTGTTTACGGTTTTAAAGGTAAGATTTCCCATGAGTTGGTATGTTGCACCTTGAGTGTACTGATATAGATAAAGATCTTTCCAGTTTCCAAGAGTGACCTGAGTTGGAGTTATCGATGTCGCCTGCATATTGCCATAGTACTCCCCGGTGCTGATCTGCAGGATATCATCATCGATTAAGAAGACGTATTTGACCCGCACAAGATTAGTGTCAGTCCCACGGAAGACTGCAGAGACGTAGCACGAGAGTACAGGGACATCCTCTTCTCCAGCAACATCTTTCAGGTATGCGAATACCCGTTCTTGCAAATCAGAACCGCCGGTGTCTAGTATACTGCTTTCAACTTCTTTTCCGTCCTTTTCAAGCGACAGCCAGACCCTCTTGCCTTCGAGATCGATCTGCTTTGCAATAAGACAGAATCCCCCTCCAAGATCCCATGGTTCGCCTGTCACGAGAGTCTTGGTATCGGTACCATTGAACTCAACAAGCGGCTTCGCGAGTTTGGACGCATTGCCATTTATAGCTACATACCGTTCACCCATCCAGAACTCGACCCAGTATCCAGCGTCTCCCCCGCCACTCTCAGCAGCAGTCAGCCCAAGATTCTTGTGAAGTTCATACTCCCGCCAGAATGGATATGTGTTGTACGAGAGAGCACCCGTCTCGATGGTTCGATCAACATTCGGTCCCGTGAGCGTGCCAGCCGCAATCGTCAGCGTCTCTGTGCCGACACCACCATCCATATCGTAGTAAAATCCCCCAAAATTGTCTTTATCCCATACAATGTCTGCGGTCTGTGCGCCGGTCAGTCGCACAACCTCGCCGCTGAACTCCTCGGTCGCAGTGGGGGTGTAGGCGGACGTAGATGCAAGCGTATTGCTAACCGGCTCATCGCCAGCACTGATCACACTCGATCCTTCGGTGCGCCAATCCATGTTTTTGTCATGCTCAATCTCCCCATAATCTCCGCTGTCTTCGTGCATCCTCCGGTACTCATCGGGAGGCACATCAAACAGGTGACCGGCGCCACCGGATTCAGCGATACCGTACATCCGATGATACTCATCAGGCGGCATATTCCCTCTCTCGCGCATGAGGTCGAAGTCACGAGTGAGATCAACGTCGGCACGGATGCCGATGAGCGATTTCTCATGCTCATGCTCTTCGTGCACCCTATCAGAAACATTCAGAGCGAACGGATCGCCCAACACTGTCAAATTCGGAAGTACTGCGGTCTGTGCGTCCAGTGAACGCACATCGAAACCATCCGCAGCGCACGCGGTGCCAATCACGCCGGCGAGCACAAGCACGAGGAGTGCCATTCCCGCAATCGCACACACCGCACAATCGACAATCGTTTGATCATGTCTTTTTTTCTGTTGTTTGTTCGGTTCCATGCTATATCACCATTCTATGTTCCCAGCTGTTGCCTGCAGGATTATGAGCGCATCGAGTACGTTCACGCAGCCGTTCTCGTCGATGTCTGCATCACCTGGGCATGAATGCGAGCTTGAAGCGCGATTGCGGCGTCGGCGGGGCTGCTGGACGTTCAGTTGAACCTTCTTCTGATCCTGCTCATGCCAGCAACACACAGCAAGCCGATCAGAGCGATGATTCCGGGCGGGGTGAGTACTGGAACTGGTACTGGTGGGGTCGGCGGTGCGTCAGCAATCACGACAAAACCGGGCGATCCGCTGTCCAGCCCATCTGTTGCTGTGTCGTAGAAGCCGTTTTGGTTCGCATCAATCACGATATCGTATCTGCCGGGCGTGAGTGGGGCATGCCAGACGAGCACCGGACCCACATCACCATCATTCACTGGTACGGTCTCGACTGCGCCCGTGACATCCGCAGGGATCTGATCGCCATCGTTCCAGTCCTGATCCAGGACTACGTAGATGTCCACGCTCGTGCCGGGGGTGAAGCCTGAGCCTGCGGCGTATACGTCTTCGTTCGTGCGGTATCTGTACTTTGGTGCGCCGGTGGCAGAGGATGAGGTGGTGGTTGGCGGTGCTGACGATGATAGTGTTGTTGCGGCATCCTTAACCCACTCAGTGTTGGTGTTTCCAGAGTCGTCAACCGTTCTTGTTCCGATCATGTATGTTGTGTCCGGACTTAGACTGGCTGCGTTGTAGGAATCACCCGGTGCGTAGACCTCGGCTTTGAAAACTCCGTCGATGTAGACCCTGGTGTGACTGAAGTCGGAATCAGATGGATTGGTCCAGTCCCACTGTATCCATGTCGTTCCCCTGTCTGTTTCATCCAGGTTGGAAACACTTGCTGGTGGTGTTGTGTCTGTAAATGGTGTATCAAGTAGCACATCAATCTCGGTCATACTTCCAACAAGGGTGACTGTCGTTATTCCATGGTGCGTTACATTCCATGCCGTAACTACCACGGTGTCACCATCCGATCCGTCTATCGATACCGAATACGCACCGCTAAAAGGTCCTGCGCCTGTCGTGCCGGCTATGTGATCTCCGCTCGTGGTGTCGTTCACGCTGAAACTTGTGCCCACGGGTACCTGTGTTACACCATCAGACATGTATACAGTTCCTTCAATACCGTGCGGCGTCGGTATCTCTTGCGCACACGCTGGCAGGATTACCATGATGACGGCGATCGCCAGTATTACATTTGTTCTTCTTCTACTCATTTATTTACTTCCTTTTATCTTATTTGTTAAACATGAAAACCTCATGGTAGCCGTTACAAACTTCGCATCACTATCTATGTTTCATGCTCCCACACACAATCATTCTCAGCCATCACCCAGTATCCTCGCCCTGGTTCCAGTTCTATGAAACTCTCTGATCCGGTTGCATGTTCCCAGCCCCAACCAGCGTAGTGGGTGCATTTCTCGAATGATTCGGAGGTGGTGTTGTATCTGTAGATTGAGGATAGGCTGTTCTCCGGAGTTACGCTCAATGGATCGCCCACCACTGCTTCTTCGCCTAATAATGCTGCAGATGTTGAGTACCACCCAATGCAGTTCCAGTCAGCATCCAGGGGTATGTTCAGATCAGAAGGTGCGGTTCCGGTGAATGTCAGATCACAATCGTTCTCAGCCATCGCCCAGTAGCCTCGCCCAGGTTCCAGTTCTGTAAAGCTCTCTGATCCGGTCGCAGGGTCCCAGCCCCAACCAGCGTAGTGGGTGCATTTCTCGAATGATCCTGACGTGGTGTTGTACTTGTAGATCGATGTCAGGCTGTTTTCCGGGGTTATGTTTAGTGGGTCACCTACGGCTGCTTCTTCTCCGAGTTTCCACGTGGTGAGGTTCAGGGGTGCTGAGATCAGGTTCCAGCCAGAATTGAGGCTGATTGTTATCTGGATTGTTGTATCCGGTGCCGGCAGTGTTGTTGCGGTGTCGTTCATCCATGTCTGGTTGATGTTGCCAGCGGTGTCAACGGTGCGGGTGCTGATGGTGTAGCTGGTTTCTGGGGCGAGGTCGGTTGCGTTGTGATGCCTGGATGAGGTGATGGTCTGGAAGACGTTGTTGAGGTAGATCTCGGTGTGGTGGAAGTTGGGGTCGGGCGGGTTGGTCCATGTCCAGTTGATGTATGTGGTGGCTGCGGTGGGGTGGAGGTGGGTGATGGTGGAGGGGGGCGTAAAATCTTCTTCGAATGTGAAGTAGGCGATGGCAATGCCCCGGAGATTATCCACACACCCGAAAGTTACGGAGATGACACAGTTTTCACCAAGAGTTGACTCAGGGTAATCCATAGTGTTAAAATCAACCTTATACTGCTCTTTATCAGAATTAATCTGGATACCATTAGTAATATTGAAATTCGTAATAATATTGCCTGTGGAGTTTAGAATCGTTACGTTGACCATGTCATCGTCGATAAACTCATCTGTATAATTATCTCTGGCTGTAAACTTAATTGGTAGGACACTACCGATGGTTAAGTTAAACTGATCCGGTGTGGTGATGGGGGGGAGGAATGTGATATTGTACCCATTGTTATTCACAATAGTTAATTTAATATCCAACCCTTGTTCCCCTAAACTGTCTACACCTATTATTTGCAAAAAATGAATGCCGTCTTCAAAGTTTGTCGTGTCCCAAATATAAGGTAAAGAATTAGCAACTTCTTGATCATCTATAGTTAATGAAATGTTTTTAAGATTTGCATCATAAATATCAGCATCTACCAAAACTTGTCCGTTAACGAACAAATCTTCTGGAGCTATAATTGTTATCTTGGGTGCTATATTAATAGTATTGAGTATACCGGTTCCATTCACATTACCAAAATTATCATCGCCCTCAAAAGCAGCAATAATATTATGTTTTTCAGTTGCTAAATTACTGGGTATAAGATAATTTATTTGAGCATTTCCTTCACCATCGGTTACGTTTGAACCAATCTTTATATTATCTAAATAAAACGATATATTTTTTCCACCTAATTTTTCGTTCAAATGATGTAAATTAGCATTGAATACGATATCATCTCCGGTTTGTTTTGACATACTTGGAACGATTAATGTTGGTTTCGATTTAGTAAATGTCAGCTCTTTATCTTGGATATCTGGTATTCCATCTTCATCCATGTCCAAAGTTTCTAACACTTCAGCAATCGCAATATCCACATCTAACCCTTGTTGAACTTTTTCTTTTATTTGGTCGTTTATTATCTCAAAATTAAAGTCAAAATAATCGAGATCTTCATCATGTGTAGTAACATCGGTAATTTCATATTGCAAAATTGTGACGACTGATGTACCATCGGATCTGGTTAATAACAAGGGTCGAGTGATTATCATAGTATAAGTACCAGAATCTAAGCCTTTTAATAATAAAGTAAATCTATCAATGTTAATTGGAAAGCTAAGATATTTAGAGTCATTTTTTTCATAATAAACGACATTAGGGATTTCGTCAATATTTGGTCCAAAATGCATACCATCTGAATCAAATAAATGGATTTCCACTGGTGATTTAATTTCAACGTTAGTAGTACCAACAACGATATCATCATAACCTTTAAAATAAGTTATTGGCCATAGAAATTCTCTTTTCAAACTATCCCAACCGAATGGAGCTAAAGTAAGTAGATGATTTTGTTTTA
>JAYEFS010000460.1:0-7324 GCA_034658695.1 Methanobacteriota archaeon
AAACGCGCCGTATTCAGCGCGCCACTTATCTATTGTCCATTGAGGACGGGGTGACAAAAAGGAACAAAAATGGCAAGGTTTTGGGATGTGGAACTCACCCGAATATGGAGAGTTTTCATCACCCCAATCCTATCCCAACGGTCATAGAAACCGAGCTTCATGAACATGCCGCCCGGATCATCGAGGACGGGTTGCAAGCGGAATTTGTAAAACGTTCTTTCCGGTTGTACACCGGGGGGGCTGCCATGAAATCCGGATACCAACATCTCCGAATGGCGATCCGATATACTTGGATCTGCAAGTGTAAGCCGTAAAAACCTTTAAACATCTGCCATTCGAAGAGAATGTCATGACCAAAAAGATAATATCGATCCACTCATTTCGGGGCGGGACTGGGAAATCGAATATCACTGCAAACATAGCAACCTGCATAGCTTCGAAAGGAAACCGCGTCGGAGTCATCGATACTGATATTCAGTCTCCCGGGATTCACGTCATATTCGGGTTTGATGAGTCCGGCATCAACGAATCCTTAAACGACTACCTCTGGGGCAGGTGTGGGGTTAAGGATATCGCGTACGATGTCACAAGTAGCGTCGGACTAAAAAATGGCGAGTTATACTTCATCCCGTCCAGCATGAAACTGGGTGAGATCGCAAGGATCCTTAGAGAGGGTTACGATGCTGAGCTATTGAATGAGGGGTTCAAAAAGGTAATGAACATCTTCAAGATAGATTATCTCTTCATCGATACGCATCCGGGGTTAAATGAAGAGACCTTAATCTCCGCAGCGATCTCTGATCTTTTCATAATCGTTCTTAGACCTGATAACCAGGATTATCAGGGAACCAGCATATCACTTGAGGTAGCCCGGAGAATCGGTATAACCGCAACCTCGCTTGTGGTAAACAAGATTCCTGGTAGTTATGATCCGGCAGAGGTGAGAACCAGAATAGAAGAGGCTTATGGGTGCGAGGTGATCGGTGCGATACCATTATCCGAAGATATAGCTGAAACCGGGAGTAAAGAGGTGTTCATGTTAAAGCATCCGGATCATTGTTTCTCCGACGCTATCAGGGAGATATCAGGGCATATAATTGAAAAATAGTACGGATGTCCTCGGTTATCCCGGAGGCAGTATCTTGAAGGTCGTTTCCATGTCGATTCCGGATTCAAGTTGTTTTCTATAATTATATTGGTAGATCAGCCCGCCGATCATTGAGAGGAAACAGAAAACAATGAAAGAACGAAAAGAAGTTCCGATGAGCATCCCTGCCAGTAAGAAAGCCGAGAGTGTTCCGATTCCTGAGATTAGAGAATTGAATCTCCCGAGCTTGAATGTAGCCATATTGTAATACAATGGCTTGTGTATAGGAAGCAGAAACATCGTGATATTGACGAATATGTATATCGTTAACATCGCAATGGTGTTGAATTTTAGCGTTTCAAATATGCCCATAACTTCTGACTCGATCACTGTCAGAACCGTGATAATATATGTGACGGTAAGCGCATTAACGGGCATCCCGTTTTTATTAACTTCACTAAATTTTCCAGGCATCAGTCCGTCAAACGACCACGCAAAGAATATTCGTGAGATTGACATCATCCACGGGAGTATGTCGCTTACGAGTGCAATCATTATCACAAAAGATGTCAGAAGTATTTCACCTGCGTAGGGACTTACGTTTATGAAATCCGAAGTCTGCGCGTCCGGATACAGAGTAGTGTAACCCACAACAAATTCCCATGGTATAAATCTATAATATGAGACAGAAACCACGAAATAGAGTATAGTGATTAACAGTATCGCAGAGATGATCCCTTGTGGGATGTTTCTTCTCGGGTCTCTTGTCTCGCCGGATACGGCAACTGCGGTCCCGAAACCATTGTATGCAAAGAAGAGAACTGATGCGGAACTTAAGAGCATTATTAAGCTATCTGCAAAGGTGGCAGGATCGAATAGATCGAAAGGATGCGCATTCGCAACCGCACTACCGGCAGCCAGAGCCGAACTCACAGTCTTATCCCCATACGTCCAGGTTGCAGCCTCCAGGAACATATCAGGGCTCAGGGCAATATTGGGAAGAACTATCAAAAGGCTACCAAAGAGAATTATGAAAAAGAACGTCCTGATAGTCCATCTATAATACTTCCAGCGCCCCACATTGATCAAGTAACATATACCAAGCACCGCAAGCGTGATTGCCACATAACCCACCGATGATCTCATGCCATCGATTACGGGCTGACCGACCCCAATTATATAAAACAAATTGATTATGAGATCAGTTGACACATAAGCGATCACCCCCATCGTAACAGCACCCCCGAGCCACTTCATCCACGAAGCCCAGAACCCGAAAAAAGGACTCAATCCCCTGGAAATAAAAATATAGTCCCCGCCATCTCTCGGGAGTGCGGATGCAAGCGAGGCATAACAGAGGGCTGTTGCGATCGCTGGTACTGCGCAAACCAGAAGAGCAAGCGGAACCGCATTCCCGATACCGGGAACTGCAATCTGGACTGCAAAGATCTTGACGAATACCCCCATCCCGACAACGGCACAGACGGTTATCGCCATTATGTCAAACCAGCCAAGGTACTTCGGAAGCCCGGTCGCGCCCCGTGCAAACCCGAGTTTCTCACCTTTTATCTTCGCAGCCTGACGCTTGATATTCTGAAAAACTACATCGTCTTCGAGGTCTTTAAGGGTTCTATCGACTTTTTCTTTCTCGATACTGACTTCAAACTTCATAGCTCCTTTTTCTTCTTCAAGCTTTCCAGATAGTCCCCGCCATCATCTTCATCACCCCTCTTCGGAGCTTCTCTTGGTTTGGCAGTCTTCTCCTTCCGCATCCGAATACGCGGGATAACCACATACACTACAAGCACGAAGAGCACCACAATCACGATTCCCACATACAGAATCGGCAGTGGAGTGCTTTCTTTCTTTGTGGATATTTTTACTGGGACACTTTCCTCGAAGAGACGCACGTTCTCGTCTTCCACGCATCTTATCTCAATATCCAGTATATAGGTCTTCACAGAGGCGTCTTTTTTGTCGATGTCAAATTTTAATATCGCCTCGCCAATATCACCCGCGTCCAGATCGCCGATGTAATCATGCGAAGCGCCGTCTTCAAAGTTAAACGGCTGCTCTGTCTTCTCTTTCACCTTTACCCGGACACTCTCTCCCTTCTTGCTCCCGATATTCTCAATCACTATCTTCAGTTCGACGTTCTCAGAGCCAGTCGAGAGTTCTGATGGTGTGGTCTCGCTGGACATTACATCAAATAACGGCGTTGATTTCACTGGTATCAGCAGATCCAGGGTCTCGTTTCTGTAAACATTCTTCTGAGCCTCCTCCTGCAGATAACTGAGTTCCAGTTTAGCCAGATGTTCCCCTGGCAGTGTGTATTCATCGATATCGATGTAGAAGGTCGCAGTTCCGCTCCCCAGTGACTCTATCGTTCCGATGTTGGAGACATCCGAATAACTCTCAGATGGCTCAAATCCATCCGGAAGGATTAGTTTCGCCTTCACTGCCTCAGCTTTTCCCTCCCCGATATTCTGAATATTGACGGTCAGTTGCGCATCATCACTGTCAGATATCAATCGTTTCGGGATGCTGTCGATATTTGCAATCTCAAAATCAATCCCCTTCGATTCGACCTCTATGTTCAGATCCCTCTCGCTCCAGTCCGCATCGATTGCTTCCCTGTACTCCACCTTCAGGGTATTGGTCCCCTCAAGAGCGTTTTCATCCACTTTTAATCTGAAATCGACCATCGCAAAATCATTTGACGGTACATGCCCTATGCCCTCCTCGGTCTTCCAGCCAGACTCCACTGAAAAGGGGTATTCCGGAACTATCCTGACCTGCACATCCTTTGCAGTACCGCCACGGGCATTGTCCACTTTTATCCACACAGTCAAATATTTCCCTGACTCGGCAGGAACCGGGTCGGTCTTTAAGATTCTAACAGACAATGCAGACGCAGAACTTATCGTTAGCAGTATGCAGAATATTATCAACGCCATCTTAAGCCAGTTCTTCATGATTTACCACCTTCCTTTATCACAAACACGTATTCGTTAAACCTCAAGTTCTTATAAATCTATCCTTGAACCGCTCCTCCAGAACTGCGATTGCAGGAACCATCCACATCGCCGCGATGAAACTGAAACCCACGCCGATTGCAAGGGTTGCTCCAAGTCTATTGACCACTAACAGGGTGGCAGCAACCACCATCACCATGAAACAGACTATCGTGGTTGTGGTAGATGCAAAGAGCGCACCCCCGACACTTGGGACTGCAATGCATACCGCATCCTCGATCGGGTTTCCTACTTTTAACTCCTGTTTGATCCGGTGATACAGATGGATGCTGAAATCGATTCCGACACCCATGATCATCGAGATTATTGCAATTGAGATTTCTGTGAACGGTAGATCTATGAGTCCCATCATTGAGATTGTCCAGATCAGCGCAAAGAATATCGGAAGCAGCGTGAGCATGCCAGCAACTGGTGAACGGTAGATGAATGATGCTATAAGGAATACCAGTATGAAACCCAGTATGGCGGTCCATTGCCCATCTGCATCCATTCGTTTCTCCATTTCCACACCTTTGGGCGCTTCACCCACAAGAACAACATCCACACCATCAGGGAATCTGACAGATTCGATCTCTCTTCCGAACTCCAGAACCTCCTCCTCCTCGAATGATGCCCCTTTGGCATCAAACGTCATGTAAGAGTAATCCGAATTGAACCGGGACATTAAATGCGGATGTTCTTCGAGTATCTTCTTGCTCATCTCCAGTGTTTTGGGGAGATGACCGTCGTTCATCTTCTTGATATCCGTGGTAACAGAGTCTACCGTATCAACATACTCAAGAGTACCTATCAGGGATGCAAGTACGTGAACCGATTCCAAAACTCGTGGATCACTGAGATCAAAGATGCAATCATTGTGGTTAAGTCTGACAAGGAACGTGATTGCATCCAGTGAGTCCCCATAGTCCGTACCCGCTCTGCCCATCACTTCCAGCACCTCAGACTCTTCAGGTATCCAGTTTTCACTTGAATAGTCTGTTCGTACCTGCGATATTCCAGGAATCAGCAAAACAGTGACGATTAATACAATGATAATTACCAATACAGGTGCTTTTGCCTGAAATCGTGCCATTATATGTAAGCATTTTTCTACGATACTTTCTTTATAAACACCGGTGCCCCTTGTTATCTTAAAGATCAGATGATCAAAGGTTGAATATAAATACTTTCTCTCTATTGCAAGCAGTGGGGGCAGAACAACCAGTGTTACTATAAATGCATAAAAGATTCCAATTGTTAGCAAAAACCCCATATCCTTGAGCACCGGCGAACTCCCTCCCATCATTGCACCAAAACCAGCCATCGTGGTTGCAACGGACGCAACTAATGCAGTCCCGATCGAGACCACCGAATCCTGCAGTGCAAAATCCTCGCCCCTCTTCACCAGTTCAAAGAACCGATGTGTCACATGTATCCCGTAATCGATCCCCATACCAACAAGCATCGCGCCAAGTCCGACAGTTATAGTAGACAACTTAATCCCGAGGTAGCCCATGGTCCCACTTATCCAGATTACACCCAAAAACACCGGAATAAGGGATAAAAAGGCGGTGATCGGATGCTTAAGTAAATACCATAAAATTATGAAGACAAAGATCATGCTAAACGCAATCGTGTTTATCAGGTCGCCTGCCAGGAGCGTCATTATATAATTCATGACAGACGGACCTCCGGTAATACTCGCCTTTATCCCGATCGGTTTCGGACAGTCCTCGATATCCTTTGTTATCTCACGCTCCAGTTCATTCTGCACATCCACATTACCGTTGATAGCCACTGGAATCAATACTAAAGTGGAAGAATACTCCGAATTAACAAAACCTCTGACCTGCGCGCTATTCTCAATGATCGCACTGATCTGTTCACAACTCTCTGGAATCTCGCCATCGTTTGCCAGTTTAAGCGCATGCGACAAACTGTTAACCGTTTTCACATTATTCTCACTGGCAATCGAATCACTCAGGATATTTACATACTCTGCAACCCTCGGGTCCCGAATATCATTAACCGCATGAGGATCATCGGATGACGGATCAAGCTCCACTAAAACGAGCATGGTATCTGTCGATCCAAACTCCGTTGAGATGACATCCTGCATCCTGATAACTTCCAGATCATCCGGCATCATACCGTCAAACGAAGGATCGAGTTTCATCTGCACAGACCCGAAAGCCATAACAGCAGTGAATACCAATACGATCAGGAGGATCAGTACCGGGTACCTCTCCTGAGTCACTGCTAATTTCCGCAAGGTGTCTTCGATTGCTGGCATGGTTACCAATTACCTCTATTCCGATTTATGTCCCGTCTCTTTCATCAATGTCGCGCCATATAATACGTTCGGTCAGAAGCCCGATGCCAGAAAGGTCCCGTATGCGGCGGCGGGGTGATGGAATCGCAGGGCATCAATGGACGCTCAATCAGCAAGTCAGATCGCTCACATTCGAAGCCGGTAACAATATCGCGATGTTAGACGGTGTTGGTTATCACAATTTGTTCCATTCATTCGCTTTGATATCACGATTCAAGATCCCTCCAACCTCACGAATCATCATCCGAAGCTGAGGCACGGAGTATTTTAGCATTGGAAGGGATCGCTATGCGGTTCTGCCCATAGATCATAAATTGATGGCGTGTACCAGAATAGGGTGCCATCAAAACCCAACTTCCGCAAGCCGCCCGGATAAAATCTCGGCGTTTACAAGGCTTCCACGGGCTCATAAGCCAGATCCGTGTTCAGATTAATTTCAGCAATCACGAGTAAGGGACGCCCTGACTTGAGACCAACCAGAATCCAATCTTCAAGGGTTGAGTGGAGCTCATCCTCACATTCACGCGGGGGTTGCTCCGAATGCTACCACCCCTCTGCATTATGAAATTCGTCCGGCATAAGTGCCGTCATGTCGTAGACTGTATATGCCAATAGCTGGCTTACGTAATCCGTGAGAATAAACTGAACTGTCATTATTTACCACATATTCTCTTATGTTTATTAAACTGGTGTCGCAATCGCCCATGCGCTCTATATCCGAACTCGAGTTCGCATATCCTACATATCTGGTGTTATAAGTGAACCCACAAAAGTTTTGTCCCTCTTCTATTAAGTTCTTCGACAACAAAGTAAGCAGCAGCATCATGGATCGGATTTCACATAATCTTTATGAATCTCGTGTCCTCGCTACTATCCGCGACACACTTCTGC
>JAYEFS010000461.1:0-1594 GCA_034658695.1 Methanobacteriota archaeon
CCGTAGCCCATTTCGCTGGTGCCCAGTTCAAATTCCTGTCCTTATACTTGAGATTTCCCTTCACCACCAGTTGCGGCGAGAGATCCTCAAGTATATATTTGGCCTCTCGAGGAGGACCAGCACTGGACCCAGTATAGCTGATATGCAATTTATCGTCATCGTAGTATTTCCCATCACTTTCATAATAGAAATCGATAGAACTTGATCCGAGATAGGCGGAAGGTGACAGCCTCCAGAGACTGAAATGGGCTGTCTGGTAGTTATGGTGATCTCCTGAACTCCATGAATCGTGTCTGATCATGTAGTTGCCACACGTGCTGTCCTCGCCATTCTCAATTTTAATGTCGCATATATCGGCGCAAGCAATTGGCGACACAACGAGGACTATTAGTAAGCAAAGTAGTATCCGTTTCATTGCTGCCTCCGATCACGATCCGTTCTGCATAGCTGATAGATTCTTACCAGTGCTTTCCCACCACTCCTCGAAAAGCCTTACACTATCTAAATCAACAGGAGAAGGGGAGATATTATAATCTGATGGTTCGTATTCGTATGCTTCCATTTCAGCACGCATCTCATCGGTCATAGGAACGCTTTTACCAGTTACAAATATACTCGCAGAATGAACTGTAAACGGCTCATCCCTGATGTATGCGGAATCTTTGGATACTGATATGTAGACCTCATTCTCCCAATCAAGACCCGTTATTGTCCAATTACCGGTCTTAACAGCCTTTATTGTGGCGCTGAACTGATACATTTCGTCTTTTAATAGATTTGTTGGGCACCATCTGGCACACCGCTCAAGATTGGGGTATGGTGTCTTGTCCTTGCCCCATGTCAAGAGCCTGTCACCCTCCACATCCACGAATTCAAACCCGTCTAAAAAACTAACATGGATCAAAAGAATCTCAATATCCCTATCCGGAATTATGGAAAATGTGATTCGAGCAGTCTGATTGAGCGCGGGAGCATTTGAGATGGACAGATTGCGATAACTAACATACTTCCAATTCGTGATTTCAGGGCCTGCTGATATATGAAGCGATGTTGTCTCCGATGCAGACGCCGGCTGATCCGCGTCCGGTGTTGCTGTCGGCGGCGTTACGTTCGACTGTGGCTCACCGATCTCTGAAGTCTCCTGCACACATCCTGACAAAACCGCAGCGATCAGCACGACGGATAATACCAAAATTGTAGTCCTATTATTCATGCGTTTAATCTCCAAGTTTCTGTAGCATTTAGTCACACATGTTTATCATATTTAACTATTCTTGTCGCACCGGCACCCCGTCCGGATGTGTCGGTGATGCTACTACATGATGGGTCTGCTGCATCTACCCGAACCGGGTACTCCCCACTCTCGCCAGTATTCCCAACCATATCATCGATCCTGAATTTGATCTTGTTCTGCGTCCCGGAATCCTGATTGAACGGGGTAGAGTCGGCAGTTATCGTCTGGTATGGTGTGGTGCCATCGCTTCCGGTGCAGCTTGCAGAGGTCCAGCCGCTTCACGATGAACCCCTGTCGATCAAGTAGTCGTAGCAGGCTGCCCCGATATCCAGTCCGGATGGGGCATCCGCAACCTCGATT
>JAYEFS010000462.1:0-7286 GCA_034658695.1 Methanobacteriota archaeon
GGTGCAAGAAAAACCAGTAGCAATCGGTTCAATCCAATTGGAAAGATGCTTTCGCTCCAGTACTAAAATGAAACAAAAATGGGACCAATTCAGTACGGGGTATACACATCCTTTCATCACCCTAGCTTATAACCAACACCCTTCGTTGTGGCCTGGTATCCCATCCCCCCAGCTTCACAACAGCCCGTTACCAGGCTGGGTGTGGGGTTCAGTTCTGAGGTGGTGGCTAGCCTTTCCTCAGGCTGGATTTTCACCAGCTGGCGAATATGAATTTATCTCGGCACGCCTGCAGCATCTGCTTGACCCCACTCCGCAGCGCTGAAACGAACATATCATCCCTCCCGATAACTGAGACCGCAATTCCGAGACTGTGGATGCGCTGGGCAAAACTTCTGCTTGTGTACGCGCCGGTCATCGTATCAACGAGTTCCATCTGTGTTATTATCGGCAGATACAGAATCCGCACACCTTCCCTAACCATCCGCCGCATGTAAATCAGGCTCATCTCCTGAACACCGATGTCATCGAGCAGAATACCGGTTCCGGTCTCAGGCGGCATGCTTGAAAGAATGATCAACTGTCGTTCGCCCGACCTGAGATCCCACCTCACACGGAGCAGCTCCGCAAGCGCGAGATCGAGTCTGCCACATCCTGAGCCGTTCGCTCTAAGCAGTCGCTTGTAATCGATACTCTCGTAAAAATCAATCTCGGAGCCGAATGTGATGACCGTCTTTGTCTCCGCAACGGTGAGCCTGTCAAGAAGCGCAATTGCGGCGATCTTTGCAAAGACGAGCGGCGCACGCTCCTCTGGCAGATCCATCTTGAGTGTCCGGGACCTCAACCACGCGGTCATTTGATCCGAGTTATCCACAATAATTGCAAGATTTAGTGCAGGTGTTCTCCTGATCCGCCGCCTCCCGACGACCGCATCCATCCGCCGCCCACGCGTGCAGAACTCTGCTTGTGTCCGGCTGATTGAGATCTTTCCGGTACCATCATACTCCTGGTACATCATTCTTTCACTCATCGGAGGCACATAATAGTCTCGCTTGAGCGCATCGATTCCGATGTTCCGGCAATTGTCGATTATCTTCTGATACGTCCGGAGATTCGATTTCTGCATGAATTGCACGCAGTACGCCGCAGTATCAGAAACGAGATCCATGCCACCCCGATGTCGCACACATCACACCTGATCTCCGATTGCGATCACCAGTTCCTGCACCCGGTGCAGGGAATGCGGGTCGGTCTCGTCCGCAATGATTGCGCCCTGATGAAATGCGGCGTCCATGAATGCGCTGACACGATCCGATCCCTGCGCAATCGAAAGCTCGCAGTACCGCGCCATTCTGATGAGTCCGTCAGTGGACAAGCCCTGCGGAAGCCCCCTGTCTTTCTTCCAGATCGCCCTTGTCTCCTCTGCGAATTTGAGTGCCGCTGCAACCACTCTCTCGTCGAGATCAGGGGTAATTGTTGCAAGCAGCGACCGCTCGGTTGCGCTGCTCGGATATCCGATGTCAATGGGCACAAATCTCCTTTTGAGCGCATTGCTGAGCCGATACGTCCCTTCGTCTCCGAAATTTGCGGTTGTGATCAAAACCCAGTTGTCCGGCTTCGTGAGAGTCGTCTCCCGGTACTCAAGCGGGAGTGTGCCGAGCGATAGCAAGAGAAATAGACCCGAGTATGCGGAACTCGGAGCCCTCGTAAACTCATCGATTAAGAGATTCTTCTTGTCGAGAATCGCTCGCGTGACGATTCCGTGTTTGTACACAAACCGTTCCGAAAGATCGGAACTGCCTGACATCGAGAGCGGGTGAAATCCCCCGATGATCTGGTACTCGCTCATCCCTTCTGTTCCCTCGATCTCGTAGAACGTGTCCTTTCCGCCGCCAAGTGATGTCAAGATGTGCTCTGCGATCGTTGTCTTCCCGTTACCAGGGGGACCGTACAACAGGATCGGGTATCCAAGATCGATATACCTCAGCGCCCGTATGATTGCGTCATCATGACCCTTGATCTTGCAGGTCTCAAGAATATTGAGATACTCGTTTGTTGAGAGCATTGTTGAGAGCATTTATCTGAATGTAAACTCCACGTTTACTTCTATCTGCTGCAGAATCTCCTCTGCATCGTCTTTCGATCCATATTCGTACTTTGATACGAGTAACTCCAGTTCATTCCTGAATTTGCCGAGTGTTTGCATACATGTCAATCGATTTAACTCCCCCTTCTTGAAATCCGATTGAAATCCCTTCATCTCATTTATGAGTGGTCTGTACGGATTTTCCTCTTCTTCGTCAACTTCGCATCTATCCTCTGTGACCGGTCTGTGATAGATGACCTCGCCAGCCCTCGTGATCTCTTTTTCGATGTCAAACGCATTCAGCACCAGGTGGTTTGCAAAGAATGCGACCATGACAAAGACTGTGTTTGCAAGGAGGTAGTACCAGCTGAGTCTCAGAAGATCTCCGCGAGTCATCGAGAAGAAGACGCATATCTTGTTTAAATCGTCGATAATCGGGAGTTGGCTGATTGCAATAGCCGTAACAAGCATGATAAATATCGAAAGCGTCAGAACCCCGGTCGTAATCGTCGCGGAGAATCGCTTGGTCGCAGAGAACCTGAGGTTTCGTGCAGTTCCTGCGAGCAGGTAACACCACAGAAGCGGTATCAGCGAAGAGAGGACGAGCGCAAGCAGAAGAATATCCGGTTTTCCGCCGACATAGTCCAGATTCCGAGTCTTCATGGTGTTGTATGCGATTATTGCGAACCCCATCCCGGAAAACCCGTAACCGTATCTCGGCGAGTCAACGATTGCGATCAAGACAACGATCGCGTTCGCCATCGCAAAGATCGTTACCGGAAGGAACTGGAATGAGTCGAAGATGTCCCCGGTCTGCGCGAGGTTCGTTGCGGCGCCAACAGCCCAGTATGTGGAAAATCCGAGGAAGATGTATGTGGCAAACTTGATTGCATGGCTCGGAAGCATGTAGATAACCGGAACAGCCAGTGCTGTCAGCAGCATCAGCACGAATATCGTGGCAAACCCGGTTGTTCCCCGATATATCGACGATACATAGATGTTTGTGATTCCGATCAGAACCGCACACAGAAGCGCGATGGTTGTGGTAGTTGATGTTCGATTGCGATTGCCCACGATACGGTCTCCCCCTATTGCTCCAATAAAGGAGTTATAACTCGAAGGATAAATAATTTGCTGTCGCTGCTACCACTCTCACCGATCGTCACCACCCCTGCTACCCCTGCAGCAGGTCGGGCATCTCAATTTTACCCTGCACAAGATCGTCGTGCGTCCGGTATACGGCGATCAAGAGTCCCATCAGCATCGGCGCAAGGAAGAAGCCTGCGATACCGGCAACAAATGCGCCGCCTATGAACATCAGCATCATCAACAGCGGATGGGTGTACGATGTTGCGCCAACGATGTACGGGCGGAGCACAACTTCGGTCGGTCCGTAGATTATAATCGAGGCTATGACATAGAATGTGATCGCGTTCTCGAGTCCGTATTCGAAGTATCTGCCAACCGAGATCGGCGCAAGGATCATCCAGCCGGCAAATATCGGGACAAGTGAGGCAAGAAAGACGAGCGCTGACATCGCAAGGATGTGCGAGACGTCGAAGAAGTAGAAGACAAAGAGCGATGTGATGCTGGCGACGATCGCAACGTACAGATTGCCTATGAATATTCCGGAGAGTATCCGGTCAGCATGCACGAGAAATACATCGACGATCGGAAGACCGGTTTTCGGCAGCAGGTTTTTTATGAGTTTAGCCAGTTTGACTCCGTCTTTTAAGAGGAAGAAGCAGACGAATATCGAGACTATGGCGTTGATTGCGAGAACAGTCACCCTCTTTGCATAATCAAATGCCGGAATCTGCCCGGCAATTCCGATGAGTGTGTGCGTAAGATTTTCAACAGTTATCGAGATATCCGAATAGATAAATTCCGGGATGCCCAGACTCTCGATAGTGGTTATGAATTGCGTCATGATCTCTAAGTGATGTTTTATCGCCCAGATGCCTTGATTTGCGATTTCAATCGCTCCGATTCCGAGTATGAATGCGATCGGTGTGACTATACCGGCAGTTGCGATGAATGGCGCAAATTGTTTGTATTTCGACAACTTATTGCTTATCGGTCTCCCGACGTAAGCAAATACCACACCGAGGATGATCCCGTCCAGAAGCGGCAGCGCTATGTAGATTATCGCCAGAATGAGAACCAAGACTCCAGCTGCGGCTGCGATCGTCCATCTATGCTCGATGAGCTTTGACACGCCGTCGGATTCCATAGTTAACCGTTAACCCCCACTCCCCTATAGTAGTAACTGTACTCTGTTGCGCCCACTCTATTTAGTTTTCGTCCACTGGAACAACACGTTCCATCCGGGTTCCGCGAACGATTATGACCGAGCATGGTGCTGTTGATGCGACCTTCTCAGAGACGCTTCCGACCAGCAATTTGGAGATCATACCTTTCCCAGCAGATCCGATCACCACCAGATCACTACCTTCTTCCCGCGCAAGCTTCAGGATCTCGGGCGCAGGTTTGCCTTCCCGCACGACGATTTCCGCTTCAACTCCTTTGGAGTCTGCAATTTTTCTGACCCGGTCCGCAATCTTTGTGGATTCATCGAGCATACGCTCACGCAACTTCTTTACCGCTGATTCGGGAAGTTTCAGCACATCACCATAACGCCTGCCAGCGCCAACGCCACCGGCGGTCACTACCCTTGTCTCGTCGAGACGCACTTTATCAGCGACGTAGCATACAGAGACCTTCGCATTGAACCTCCTTGCGATGCTCAATCCGGACTGCGCTGCATACTCGGCATCCTTTGAGCCGTCTGTTGCGATCAGGACATTTTCGTAGCCTTCAGCGCCGCCACGCACCAGCATGAGGTGGCACTCGGCACTACGGAGCACACGGCTTGCGATCGTTCCGATGTGGGCAGAGTGGGATACTCCTGTCGCGCCCATGAAGATCACACTCGCATCGATTCGGGATGCCTCGTCAAGTATCTCCTCAAATGGAGATCCAACCACTACATTTGCCGACTTCAGGGTTATTCCATGCTCCTTTGCAATCTCTTCTATCCTCTCGAGATATCGTTCTCCGGCGGTCTCCATGCCTTCGATGATATCCGGATCTTTGTACATGCTGGAGTCTACCACGTGAATTGCGGTCAGTTCCGCACCGTATATCTCTGTAAATCGTGCGGCATGCCCGATTGCAGCCTCTGACTGGGATGAACCATCAACAGCTACTAAATATTGAAATCTCACCATATTCAAGACACCTTTTTCGGTACTGTGTATACTCGCTCAGCACGGGCGCTCTTCACAACCATAACTGAGCATGGTGCTGTTCGTGCAACCTTCTCGGACACGCTTCCAAGCACCCATCTGGAGACAACGCCCCTTCCCGTGTATCCGATCACCGCAAGATCGACATGCTTGGCACCGATCGCTTTGAGTATCTCGACAGCAGGTTTTCCCTCCCAAACCAGGGTCTCTGCCTCGATTCCCTTCTCCTTGCCAAGTGCTGCAACGTCGCTTGTGATCCGCTCCGCCTCTGCCAGATCCTTCTTGCTGCCTGTGCGTATCATGGAACACGCAATCAAACCGGAATTATATCTGCGAGCAATACTCGCAGCAAAGATTGCGGCATATCCGGCATCATCCGAACCATCCGACGGGATCAGGATGTTTTTATAAAACTCATCGTTCTCGAGTTTGTCACGCACCAGCAGTATGTGGCATCGTGCGCCACGTAGCACTCGCTCTGCGGTGCTGCCAATGGTCTCGCCCTCGGTTTTATCCGCACCACAGGCTCCGAGGATTATCAGGCTGGCATCGATGTTCCGCTGCTCCCTGATGATCTCGTTGTATGGCGATCCCGCCACAACCTTTGTCTCGAGAACTCCGATTCCGCGATCCTTGCATTGACTCCGCACAGCGTCCACGAGCGATTGCCCGGTTGCTGTCTGCTCCTTGATCTCTTCCGCATCCTTGTGCACTCTGGTATCCACAACATAGATCGGTGAGATCTCAGCGTTATATATCTCTGCCATTTGCATGGCGTGCTTGATGGCTACCCTGGAATACTCAGAACCATCAACTGGTAATAGGAATTGAAACTTTGCCATAGGCGACACCTCGTTTTTATAAACGGACATAATAACACTTAAGTCTATTCCTGTCCGACAGTAGCCAGCAGTTCCGAATCGAACCACGTAATGAAAAATATCGGGATCATCCATGCCCGACGATCCGGATCACGCGTCTGAAAAAGATTCGGCTATTGCTAAAAACCAGGCAAAGCTATGATTTCGCATTTTTTTCCTAATTTTATTAGGGTTTGTTATTTATTTACCTAATTGCCATACACATTCATAACCTATATTCAAAACAGGCGAAAGTATTGGAAGGGCTAACAATGGCAAAAACAATTTTGGGGCACAATCGAAAATCCCAGTGAAATGCACCCGGGGACTTTTGTCCTTTGCGCCATCGCGCCATCGCGTCTTTGCGTTATTGTTTTCCAATTTAACGCAAAGGCGAGAGAGACGCGAAGAGTGTTGTCAATCGCGGTCTTCACGTCTTTCGCGTTGTTGCATATTCAACTGACCATTACGGAAATCACTGGATTTTTAGACAGTGCCCAATTTTGATATACGGTTCGACCACCGGAAACACAGAAGATCCCCCCCATTAGGGCAGCAGGTCTCAAGCAGGCGGGTGCGGAGGTAACATTGAAGAATGTGACAGATGCAAGCACGGACGAGCTCGCCAGGTATGATGCGGTCGTATTCGGCTGCTCCATGTGGGGCGACTGTGAATTGCAGGACGATTTCATCGAATTCCACGCGGCACTGAGCGGAATATCCTGGATAGCAAGAGGGCAGCGGTCTTTGGTCCGGGCGACAGTGAGGATTGCCCTGGCACATTCTGCGAGGCAGTTGGTATTCTTGAGGATGCGCTCAAGAGATGCGGCGCTAATATCGTTACCGAGTGTCTCAAGGTCGATTGCAATGTGGAACCTGCATTCGGGGACGCGGAAGCGTGGGGTGTAAAGGTCGCTGGTGCGCTTTAGCCATCCTGTTATCCCTCCGATTTCTTTTTTTTTGGTTTTTGACTGGGGTGATGAAAACTCTCCATATTCGGGTGAGTTCCACATCCCAAAACCTTGCCATTTTTGTTCCTTTTTGTCACCCCGTCCTCAATGGACAATAGATAAGTGGCGCGCTGAATACGGCGCG
>JAYEFS010000463.1:0-7213 GCA_034658695.1 Methanobacteriota archaeon
TTTCACGGTACAAGAAAAACCAGTAGCAATCGGTTCAATCCAATTGGAAAGATGCTTTCGCTCCAGTACTAAAATGAAACAAAAATGGGACCAATTCAGTACGGGGTATACACATCCTTTCATCACCATAGGTAGGACCACAAGATTACATAGATTTCCACAAGATTTCTGTGTTAATCAGTGTTAATCTGTGGCTAAAAGTCGTATCAACCACCGATTAACACGGATTACGCGGATTTGAGACAACATTCACGTAAATTTGTGAAATCTGCATATACGATACTTATCAAAATCGCCTATTTTTAGATGGTGCCTCGGTTGCCACTTAATTTGAAGCGGGTACTGGTTTGACGGAGTTTTGGAACACTTTCACGCGAGATATCAGAGAGCCAAATAAAAGAGAAGGCGGGAGCTCATCCCCGCCTTCGGTATCCCCAGTAGATGACTGCTGCAAGTCCGATCATCAGAATAAGCCCGATCATCGGGGCGCCTGAGAAGGAGAGCCCTGTCTTTAATTCCGATGATCGCTCAACCTCCATCTCGGGTCCCTCGACGTAGTCAGATGGCTCTGCTGGCTCCGGTTCCGTAACAGACTCTGCCGGCTGGTTCACATCCACGCCGACTCCGCCTTCTCTTACGGTCTCGTTTGTGGCAGAGGTGGCTGATCGGGTCTGCTGTACTGTATCTTCGGTTTCGTCGGCATCATTGAACCACCCCGGCGGGTATGTACCGTCTCCACCACCACTGCTGCCTGTATCCGTATCCGCGGGCTGCGATAGTGCGCTCGCCCTACCGGTTACCTCGTCCATAGTCTCCCGATATTCTGATGCAGTCTCCGATGAAACCACATCCGAATCGGGTGCGGAGATGATTCCTGATATATAGTCATCGAGGAGCGGATTTCCGCAGGTGTGGTGGCAGCAGGTAGCGCCGTTCTCTGCAACGGACTCCATGTATTCCGCAACGAGACTCTTGATCACCTCGTCTGTTGCATCCCAGTAGCCCTTGCGGACCGCTTCGAGCATCCGGGCGGTCATGGACTGGTATGCGTGAGGGTTGTTCTGTTCAATCCAATCACGCAATGCATTGTTGGTGACGTAGGTCTCATACACCTGATCCCAGACATGATCCGGGATGAGTTCGGGGCACGTCACCTGCCAGCCCCACAGATTCTCGACAAAGTCCGCAAATTCCCTTGCGCCCGCATAGTCGTGTTCCTGCATCCCCTCGATCCACGTGGGATTGAAGTATCGTGAATAGAGTTCACCGGAGATGAAATCACCCAGCGTCTCGACCTTCTCGCCGCCGGTCGCCCTCAGGTTTGTAACATACGAATCAGGCGTATTTCCGCCGGATGCGTACGTCACAGCGAGGTTCAGCCCGCCCAGGTACTGGAAGAAGTCGTCGTTGTCAATTGCGCCGTAGAGGTTTGAACTCCGGCTGTGCATCGTGACCTCGACATCCGCAAGGTTCATCGCGAAGAGGTTGGTTGCAGTCTCGCCCCACACGTCTGCGCCGTAGGCGTTCCCCATCCTGTCGATGAATAGCTGTGCCAGAACGTCGGTATTGTTCCATGTGTTGCTTGCGCCAATTGCGTTGGCAAGCCCGGTTCCATAAGTGCCGTCAGAACACCCGAATATCCGCATGAGCGCAAGGTTTCTGGCATCGGACTCGTTTAGCGATGGATCGTTTGCAATCAGCGCAGCCGCAAGCGCGTCCGTGTTCTCTGCAACGTAATTCGGGCAGTCAGCGGTTTCGTTCTGTTCATACGCAAGCCGCACAGCCCTGTCAAGGAGGACGATCTTGTCAGGGAACATATCCCGGTAGAGTCCTGACACCACGATCAGAACATCGATTCGCGGGCGGCTCATCGATTCGGACGGAATGGCAGAAACACCCACGACTTTTCCCTTACTCCAGACCGGCTCTACACCGAGCAGATACAGTATCTGCGCCTCCATCACACCCTCGTGGCGTGTGGTCTCGCCAGCCCAGAGAATGTACGCCATCTTCTTCGGGTACGCGCCCTCGTGCGCAGCGAGATGCATCTCAAGCGTCTGGTTCACCATATCCTTGCCGAGTTCCCATGCAGCTTCGGTTGGTGGTCTGCGCTGGTCGAACGCATAGAAGTTTCTCCCGGTCGGAAGCGCATCAGGCGTTCGCACGGGATCTCCACCGAGATTTGGGGGTATAAACTTCCCATCAAGCGCATCGAGGACTGCTATTACTTCGTTATCGCCTTCTGCAAGGTTCCTGGCATAAATTAACGCATTTTCGAGATGCACCTCGACGCTTGTTGAGTTCGTGCCCATGACTGCAATCTGCGCATCATAGACCGGGGCGCCCTGGTTGATGACAAGATCAAGCAACAGAAGCGGCGCATCCTCCGAGTCATTGAATGCGCACACATCGTCAGCGTATGACTGCCCGAGAATCGAGTTTATCATTCCTGTGAGCTTGTCGCCGTGTGGCGATGTTCCGAGAATGTGCAGCCCGTACGGCATCGATGTACTCCTCAGATCGTCGAGCAGATGTTCCAGCGGCTCCAGGAAGTCATCCTCAAACTCGGTCTGGTTCGCGGTGAGATTCGCTGCAAACGGAGTCAGATCAATTTCCAGTTGCTCGTCAAGATGGAGTTTGGTGGTCAGATTGATAACCTCTGCCCTGTGCGCTGCTTTTAGTGTGGGGTTTGCGTCCTGGCGCTCATACGCAAGCATCTCATCAGCGAGCTCTGTATAGTTGCCATAGAGTCCGGCAGCGATTATCGGCGGAACAAGATGATCAACGATCACTGCGCTGCCTCGCCGCTTCGCCTGATTGCCCTCGCCAAGTCCGTCCATCACATAAGGATACACGACCGGCATGTCGCCAACCATAATTGAGGGCCAATCGTACCGCGAGAGCCCGAACTGCTTGCCTGGTAGCCACTCCTGTGTGCCGTGGCGCCCGAAATGAACGATCGCATCAGCCTGATACTCCTTATGGAGCCAGAAATAGAATGCGAGGTACTGGTGGTGCGGGGCTAACTCCTTGTCGTGGTAGAGCGCCTCGTTGTTCTGGAGCCAGCCGCGGGTGGGCTGCGGCGCAAGCATCACGTTATCCCCGAGATCGATCTTCGGGATCACAAGATACTCACCGGTCTCGTTCTCCCAGACCATGATCTCGCCGGGAACCGGACCCCATCTTTCAAGTACTTCGTCCCGCCTCTCTATAGGCAGTTCCATGAACCATTCCTCGTATGTGGTTTTTTGGATCAGTTCGACTTTTCCAGTCTCAACCATCCTATTTAACACGCCCGGCGCCCACGATCCGACATTGATTCCCTGCGAAAGCATCGTATCTATGAGCGCTGTCTTGTTCGGCACAAGGCTCATGTTCACATCGTAATCCGCAGCGCTCATATCATCCAACAGGTTGCAGAGACTCGGCGCAACATCCAGATACGATGCTCCGATGTTATCCTTCCCGCCGCCGTGGTTGTAATAGATGATCACAACCTTCTTATCAGCGTCTTCCTTTTCCCCGAGATTTATCTGGGCGATTGTGCGGTTCACAAGCCAGTTCACCTGATAATCGATGGACAGCGTCTGCTGCACACCAGTTTCAGGATCAGTCTCTGTTGCTGCCATGACAATCGGATCGATGGCACCCACAAGTTCGGGATAATCGATCTTCATCATCTTGGTCGTCGGTAGCGGTCGGCTGCTCTCCTCCCACTCAGTCCGGTTCATGTAGTTGTTTATGACTGCGTTAATCACAGGCACACCGATCTCCCCAGGGTCGAATTTGAGACTGAAGTATGTGAACGAGACTATGGCGTCAACTATGGGTTCGCGATCCGCATCCGGCTTCAGGTAGCAGTCGCACCTCTCCTTCCCGGTCGTTGAGTAGAACGGGATCACGTTGAAATCATGGGACTCAAACTCCTCGACCAGTATATCGACCGGCTCGATCTTGAAGGGATAATAACTGGCATAGAATGCAATTCCTACGGTCGGTCTCTTTGCACCATATATGTGCCCAGAATCGGTGCGGTTCCCGTACCACGCGAGATACTCATCAAGATCCTCGCAGAACCCGCCCGGCATCTCCGGGTGATATATCGCCTTTGTCGGAAGTTCGATCGGGTCACCGACGACGAGATCTGTTCTGTTGCAGAACTCGCACGCAAGGTAGAATATCAGGTTCTCGATATTGGTCTCGTTGTATGCTGCGTTTGCCCAGTAGGTATCAGGCACCGCCCTCACCGTAGCAGGATCGTGAGTTGCGGGGATGCTCTCGTTTAAGAGTGTGTTGTCATCGAGTACCACAGCTCCGTTGGCTATGGCGTCGTTGATTGTGGATTCGATCTTGAGCGCAGTCGGTGCACTGATCATATTGATATAGATCACGTCCATCTCGCTGAGATTTATATTCCCCATGAGCACCAGTTCCGAGAGATAGTAGGATGCGGTGATGTTCAGGCTCGCATTTCCGTTTATCTCTGTTGTCACATTCTCCAGCGGAATCTGGTAGCTTGTGTAGCCTGTCACGATTGCGATATCCACGTGCTGCCCGGAATTGGCAAGCGCGGGTGTGGTTCCGGTAATGGCGAGTATGAGGATTGTGATCGCCAGTACGGCTATTATTCTGTTGCTGTTATTCAACATATTATGCCTCCATACTATTTGTTTTAACTTGTATGTGTGTGATTTACGGACAATCTGTCATGTAGATACGCTTGTAATGTGATATTTCATCAGTGTATGTACATTATATCCAAAGCATCTACTCTAACTTAAATGTTTCTGTACATAGGTGCTGTGATATCCGGTATAATCTCGAATCGATGAGTATCCCTTGCGGTTTGCGTTGCGAAGGTGGCTCAACCGAGGTTAAATCATTATGATAAACATCCTTATTATTTTTGTTCCGGGGGGGAGGCGCAATATTGGCTCTCCGGCATCTTCCGTGACCGTGAACCTGAGCTATATCCGATTAACCATCTATTCAGCCGATCGATATCGGTTTTGCAGAGTTCTCCCGGTCAGTTGGAAAATATAATGAACCGCATATAAACGCAGATTTGTCAACCAGGTATCTGCGTAAATCTCGCGTGCATCTGCGGTTAATAGAACTGGTAGAAGAGATGGTAATCAGGAAGTAGTGAAAAGTAACTATAATTGAAGCATTTTCCATCTACTGTATTTATCGGTGAGCTATGTGTAACGCAAATTACCAAGAGAGCCACAATATTTTCCCGATTGGCATTACGTGTATAAACCACCTCTCAAAACCGATTGCATTTCTGGCTCTTCGCTATTTCTTGTGGGTCGTTGGAAATTAAGGTGACCCGACCGGGGCTTTATACTTCACACCGCCACAACTTGAGCTTTTTCAAATCTCTGAAACCGTAGTGTAAGCAAGGCGCTGAGTCCTTGTTTATGGGTTGTATCAGTTTGGTTCAACCAATAAAAAAAGTGCGGTTTATGCCGGTCGCTGAGTATAATCGCGTTGTTATCATTGGCAATCATACATGTGTTATGTGACAATAGAAGGACGGGCTAGTTCAATTCACCGAAAGTCAGGATTTAAAACGTTGATGTTCTCTTTAATAAAAGTCTGCCCAGGCACATCGGTCCAGCAAAGGGTGGGCACCGGGGATGGTCGGCAAATGAAGAGGTATACGAGTCGATCAGGTGTGAGCGTGAATAACAGAGAAAGGGGCACCCATTTTTAAGATTGACGAATAATAGATAATGAAAATCCATGAGGTGACATCATGAAACTTGAAAAAGAAGAGGCAGACCTGTTTCACAGGTTGCACTGGTCGCTTTTGTTCTACGTGAACCGGAAGCATCCGGTAATCAAAGACCTGGATGAGCCGGATTTAATGTATGAAAGCCCTGAAGAGATTAACGAACTCCACGAGAAGGTGTGCAGTGACATAGGGCTTATTGACTCTTTTGTTTCTGAAAATCCGTGTGATTTCAACGATTGCGAGCTTGGTATAATCAAGAGCTGGAAGAATTTTGTAAAGGGCAGGTTTTTGATTGTGGCTCATCTGAAGAACTATTCTGTTTTCATGAGAACCGAAGGGGAACAAAAGGTGTACGGTGTCCTTGGGTTATACGATGAAATTGAGGATATAATGCCTCCGCTTATGCCCATGTTTGTTGAAACCACTCTTCTCCCTTTCAAAGGCAGGATCATTTACTGCGGGTTTATGAGCGCGTACAATATTCACATAGGCAGTAACATGAGACGCAGTATCCAGGCTGAATACCAGCAGTCAAAAAGGAGGTTTGGAGTCATTACGTCTCTGGATGAACCGGTCCACGAAAAAGAAGATTCTGATTGCGAATTACTGAAGTTTTACGCCAAAAGCGAATCGAACAGGGAGCAATACTGGGAAGAAATAGAGACTATCCTGAGTGAGAAACCTGAACTTATGAATGTCTATCACAAGGAGATGGGCAAGTCATACGCACGAAAGATCTCAAAACGGCTCTCTGAGATCGGGGTTGCGCCGGCATGGTTTGCGATCTTTGAGAATGTTGTGATAGCGTCCGGAAAAAGCGAGAAAGTTGTGAGATTGCAGATCACGGATTTGCTACCTGCGGACAAAGTGGAAGGGGCGCATATATTCAGGTATGGTAAAAAGGGACGAAAGAAAAAATGACGAACAGGACGTTTAAAGAAACTGAAACACTGGAGCTAAAGAAATCCACATCTGAATTAAAGGAAGCGATCATTTCAAGTGCTGCTATTCTTAATAAGCACCGGAAAGGCGAGATATATTTTAGGATAAAGAACGATGGTATCCGCTTCAAATTGAGTGGTAGCAGAGGCACTATCTAAAAATTGGTGATTTGTGATAATTATCGTAGATGCAGATTTAATAAATTTACACGGATGTTGCCTTGAATCAGTGGAATCTGTGTTATACTCAGCACCGGCATAAACTGCGCTTTTTTTATTGGTTGAACCAAACTGATACAACCCACAAACAAGGACTCAGCGCCTTGCTTACACTACGGTTTCGGAGATTTGAAAAAGCTCAAGTTGTGGCGGTGTGAAGTACAATCTGTGGCTGACAAAAGCTTTTAGCCACAGATTCACACTGATGAACACCGATTGAGGTTTTTATGTATATCTTCAGTAGTTCCGAAACCCCCTACTTCCGAACGAGAAAAACCTATGAAAGACAGTTTTACATAACTCCAAATAGTTT
>JAYEFS010000464.1:0-1564 GCA_034658695.1 Methanobacteriota archaeon
CAAAAGAGTTCAATGTTCAGATATTTGCCACGACTCATTCCATAGAGTGTGTCAAAGCTTTTAGTTCTTCTTATACCCAAACAGGCAAAAATAACGATGACGTGCGCCTGTACCGGATTGAGAGGAAGGACGGTGATTTCAGGGTGGTCAGTTACGATCATGACGTTCTTGAGGCGTCTCTTGACAGCGGTTGGGAGGTGCGTTGATGGAGTTGATGAAATCCATTCGTGAAAAGACGGTTTTAGCTGTCGAAGGGAAGGACGAAGTTAATTTTTTCGATGCTTTACTCCGGTATCTGGAAATCACTGGTTTTGAAATACGCGATGTTGGTGGAAAGTCTCGATTTAAAGACAAATTGCCTGCGCTGGTCAAAATGAGTGGTTTTTCAGATGTTGAGGCTCTTGCAGTGATTCGTGACGCTGATAAGGATGCAAATGCCGCGTTTGACAGTGTGAGATATGTCTTAACGAAAGAGGGTCTGGAGCCACCAGCCCGGATGAACTGGTTTTCAGACGGCAACCCTGTGATCGGAATATTCATCATGCCGGGTGATTCAGACCGCGGTATGTTGGAGGATCTATGTTTGAGAACGGTAAAAGACCATCCTGCGATGGAGTGTGTGGATATATTCGTCGATTGTGTAAGTGAATTGGCGGATCCTCCAAAAACACTGGAAAAAGCGAAAACACAAGCGTTTTTAGCTTCGATGCCAACGATTGTAAATTCCATAGGGCTTGGAGCTCAAAAAGGATACTGGAACTTTGATTCCAGTGAATTATCTGATCTGGTATCATTCATTGATAATTTAAGATAATATGAACCGAAAAGCACTGCATCTGATCAGCTACGGGCTCTACGTGGTCACATCGACAGATGGTGAAGCTATCAACGGTCAGATCGTAAATACGGTGATGCAGGTGGCATCCAGACCGCCTACGGTTGCGGTTGCCATAAACAAGGAGAACCTGACCTGCGACTACATACGAAAGAGCCGCGTCTTCGCGGCATCTGTTCTCGGGACGGACGCGCCCATGGAAGTAATCGGCAGATTCGGTTTCAGGTCAGGCAGGGACATCGATAAATTCGAGGGTATCCGCTATCGAACCGGCATCACCGGTGCACCTGTCGTGCTCGATCATGCTCTTGCTTATGTCGAGGTTGCGGTTGCGCAGGAGGTGGATGTGGGCACGCACGCCCTCTTCATTGGCGAGGTTGTTGATGCGGATATTCTTAGAGAGGGCGAGCCGATGACTTATGCATACTACCATCAGGTGAAAGGTGGAAAGACACCTGATAAAGCTACGGTTTATATCGGAGAGGAAGATTAACTGGAGAACTGATATCATGAACAAAGTAGAGATAACAGATGGCGTTTACTGGGTTGGCGCGATCGACTGGAACCTGCGAGATTTCCATGGATATGCCACACCAGGAGGTACGACATACAACGCATACATCGTCAAAGACTCAAAAACTGCGCTTGTCGATACCGTGAAAGCCGGATTCTTTGATGAACTGCGCAGCAGGGTAGAAGCGGTAACAGACCCGAGCACTATTGATTATG
>JAYEFS010000465.1:0-7140 GCA_034658695.1 Methanobacteriota archaeon
TATCATGCTTTCGCACATTGTAAAGGTTTCGCGCCTGCTGCACCCCGTAGGGCCTGGATTCGTGTCTCAGAATCCATCTCCGGGCTCTTGCTCTCACAACCCGTACCCGTCGTCGGCTAGTAGGTACATTACACCCACTACAACCTGATAGGTCGCAGACCCATCCTTAGGCGCCGGAGCTTTGGATCAGGGCGCATTCCAGCGACCCCTGATCTATCCGGTATTATCCCCAGTTTCCCGGGGTTATGCCAGACCTAAGGGCAGGTTATCCACGTGTTACTGAGCAGTCCGCCAAGGCTTCCGAAGAAACCTTTAGACTCGCATGGCTTAATCGAACTCCGATAGCAGTAACCTCTGGCAGGATCAACCAGAATTAAAGCACACTGTACTGTATGGAATTGATAGGATTTCACTACCGATCGGAATTAACCGAAATATCAGGACCAATGTCAGACGAAACGATCTTCCGTCTCCATCAACATATATCGTGGGCAAAGACCGACCCATCATATCACGCATTTCAATGATAATCCGAGCCGACGCCTTTCGACCACGAAAACGGAGGTGATAGCATAACATAAGACGCTGCCATATATAAACCTTTCTAGCACCCAGAGCAATTCTGCCTTGTAGCGTCGATATAACTTTAACGATTTTATAGGAGTGTTCTTGCCGCAAATTCCACGAATGGACAAATAACACGAATTTATCGATGCTGATTCGTGCGATTCGTTCAAACGTGTCCATTCGTGAATGTGATACTCAAAGTCGTCGATCAAATACCGCATAAGTTGACAGCCCGTGGCACGCCAATGAACATTTTGCCAGCGCCGCTATTCCCACCAGTCAGAATTCGCATCACCCCATCAGTGAGTCTGCCGCAGCGCTTTTTCTTCGATATCGGCATATTGAAGCATCTGTTTTGGCGCCGTGATCCCAGGTACTTGACTCCCCGAAGATGCGCACATGCCAGTTCGCGCAACTGGCATCCTGAACATCGCGCCGGGACCACGGTCAGCATTGTCAGCCGGTTTATGACCGTTTTTCGTTATTTCCGTGCACCGTTATGCCACCTGCACCCAGACCGGATCGAGCGCGCCCGCATATCTTCTCCCACCGAAGGTGAATGCAACAGACACATTGTTGATCGGGAATTTTCCGGATGCGGCAGGTTTAACATTCCACGTCTGTTTTGCGGTCTGTCCTGCTTCAACCGTGCTGAATTTTAGTTTCTTGTTCTTCACCTTGACATTACCCGGAAACGCAGCAGTTACAACGAGTTTCGTGTATGGCTGCTTACCGAAGTTCTTGATCCAGACATCGACGGTGCCCGGGTTTCCGGCACTCATCTGCGAGGGCATGCACCGCACAAACCTCGAGAGCTGCGCGGTCTGCAGCGGGAGGGTATTCGAGTTTGAGCCCCCTGAGCCCTGCGCACTGCCATTCGCCTTTGCCTTCTCTTTGCGGTTGAGTATGACACCAACCACAAGCATGAGCAGTGCCACGGGCATAATATAGACCGCATTGTCGCTAAGTTGATCGAGTGGATCCTTCTTGACCGACCCTGTTGATTCCGGTTGTGGCAGTGGCTCTGATGAGATCCCGGTTATCAGCCAGATCCCCTCAATATTCTCAAGCTTGAAGTACTGAGTCATGTTCTGCTCACCGATCTTTTTGTGCGCATTCTCATCATACCCAATCTCAGTGTAATTCGCAACAACCACCGCCCGATTGCCAGAAATGGCACTAGTCATGTCCACATTACAGATCCCTTTATTTTTAGTCTGTTCCACCCGGGTCCATGTCATCATTAGGTAACCTTTCGATTGATACTTGCTGTCCACAACCCGCGATGCAGTCTCGTAATCACTCGTGTTCTTTGCATCCAGATATACCTGAACGGTTGCAACTGTCTGGTCCTCCTGCTCAAGACATCCTGAGACCGCAAGTCCAATCAATAGAAGCGATGCAATCGATACCCACACAACGATCTTTTTTCTTTTCATGTGCCCCCACGAAATTAAAAATAAACGTTGATGAATAGTTCATCAACGTCTTGTTCTACGGGCTGATCATTCCGGATTCAGCCACGGCATCATCGCACGAAGTTCGGAGCCGACCTGCTCGACCAGATGCTCCCTCTCCTTTCGTTCAAGTGCGTTCAAGACAGGGCGCCCTGCACGACTTTCAAGGACCCATTCCCGCGCAAACTCGCCGTTCTGAATCCGTTCCAGTGCATCATACATCGCTTCTCTTGAAAACTCGTTGATGATCTTCGGACCGACTGTGAGTCCGCCGTATTCTGCAGTGTTTGAAACGAGACTCCACATCCGCTGAAGTCCGCCTTCGTGGATCAGATCAACGATCAGCTTCAGTTCATGCAGCGTCTCGAAGTAAGCGATTTCTGGCTGGTATCCAGCTTCTACGAGGGTCTCGAATGCTGCTTTGATCATGCAGGTGACGCCACCGCATAAATCGACCTGTTCCCCGAATAGATCAGTCTCGGTCTCCTCTTCAAACGTGGTCTCGATCACACCCGCCCTGGTGCACCCAATTCCTCTTGCGTACGCAAGCCCGATCTCCTTTGCCTTGCCTGTCGCGTCCTGGTAGACTGCAAGCAGCCCTGGAACACCGTTACCCCCCTCAAACGTCACGCGAACCATGTGTCCGGGAGCCTTCGGTGCGACCATGAAGACATCAACACCCGCGGGTGGTATAATCTGGTTATAGTGAATATTGAAGCCATGCGAGAATGCGATTGCGTTGCCCGCCTCAATTCCGGGCGCAATTGAGTCTGCGTAGACCTGAGGTTGTACCTCATCAGGTATGAGGATCTGGACAATGTCAGCCTGTGCCGACGCATCCTTTACTGTCATCGGCTCCATGCCATCTTCCTTCACCAGTTTCCACGTAGGCTCTGTCGATGGATTATCGCCCCCTCTGAGCCCAACAATCACATTTAATCCTGAGTCATTGAGATTTCGTGCCTGTGCACGACCCTGATTTCCATATCCGATCACTGCGATCGTCTTGTCCTTCAGAACGCCAAGGTCTGCGTCCTTATCATAATATACCTGTACCATGTTGCATACCTCACTGTTATCAGTTATCAGTTGGTCTGGATGCTATTAATTCTTTTGAATTGGGGTGGCACGGGAATAACCGAACCGGAACGCTCTTATGCGATGTATGCGTACAATATCGCTGAACAATATCATGATGAGAAACATTTTTCTTGGGTTTATCCGGATACACATCCTGCATCATGCAAATGATGGCGAGATCTTTGGAGTATGGATGATGGACGAACTCAGAAGCCATGGTTATTCGATAAGTGCTGGAACGCTCTACCCAATTCTGCATTCTCTGGAAAAGGATGGGTATCTGACAAGAAGGGATGAAGTCACCGACGGAAAGGTGAGAAAATACTACAAAATAACAGAAAAGGGCATTGCTGCTCTCGAAGAAGCGAAGAAGAAGATCAAGGAACTTGTCGATGAGATAATGGTGTGACATGGGCAGAATCAAGAATTTTAAAACCGGTTTGATGAAGGGCGTTGGCGCCAACGTTGCCATTCTCGGTCTGGTCAGCCTCTTTACTGATCTGAGCAGCCAGATGGTCTTTCCATTGATTCCACTCTTTCTGACGACCGCTCTGGGAGCTAGCGTGACGATTGTCGGTTTGATCGAAGGTTCTGCGGAAACCACTGCGAGTTTGCTAAAGGTCTTCTCCGGTTACTGGTCTGACAGAATCGAGAGAAGAAAACCTTTTGTTCTCTTCGGTTATGGGCTCTCTTCGCTCGCAAAACCGCTCTTTGCTTTCGCCTATGCATGGCAGAGCGTCTTTGCGATCAGAATCCTTGAGAGGGTGGGCAAAGGCATTAGAAATGCGCCCAGGGACGCGATCATTGCCGAGTCGTGCACTGATGATGTCAGGGGGAAGGCGTATGGCATCCACCGGGCTATGGATGGTACAGGCTCGGTTTTCGGTGCGGTTATTGGCCTCATCCTGCTCATTTCGCTGGGTTACAGGGATGCCTTCCTGCTGGCAGGCATACCGTCGCTAATTGCGGTTTTCTTGATCGTGTTTGTGAAAGAAAAAAGGAAAGCGACGAGAAACGCTGTTCCTACTGCTGTGAAGTCGATGCGTGTCAGTTTCAGAGCTCTTACGCCGCAGCTAAAATATTTCATCACCGTAGCAACGGTCTTCACGCTTGGGAATTTTGGTTACGCGTTCCTGATGATACGCGCGCTCGATATCGGTCTGAACGATCACACAGCGATGTTGCTGTACATCTTGCTCTATGTAGTCTACACAATCTTCACGATTCCCGCGGGCGCACTCTCTGACAAAATCGGCAGAAAGCCAGTCATCGTGATCGGCTATGCACTATTCGGGATGACATCGCTCAGTCTCGCTTTTGTCTCCGACATATCCCAGATCGTCTGGCCATTTGCGCTCTACGGCGTATTCTATGCGATGATTGATGGCGTCCAAAGGGCGTTCGTCGTTGATCTGTCGCCACCCGACCTGAAAGCCACATCTCTCGGTGCGTTTCACACCGCAACCGGTCTGGCAGCCTTGCCTGCCGGTGTAATCTCCGGTCTGCTCTGGGACACGATCGGTCCCGAGGCGACGTTCATCTATGGCTTCGTTCTCTCGTTCGTCGCAGCCGCGCTGCTGCTGTGGTCGAGGTCGAGGTTAATGCCCGGGAGATCTTGAGCGCAGGATATACGACAAAAGGTAGATTTGAGAATCGGGAACGAATATCAGTGTACCGAATCGGGGCAACGATTCCGGTGGCTCGTTGGCTTATACGTTTGGGGTGGACAACCGTTCCAGCTTGAAGACCCGGTCGTTCTTCCTGACGCGGTCATGTACGCCCAGTCCCACTTCCTGCCCGCGCTCTGCCGCTGAAATAGATTCACCAGCCCAAATCAGCGATTCAACCTCCTGCTCAAGGTACGTGGTTGCACCCTCAATTATGATCCGGTCTCCCACAGTCAGACCCTGTTCAAGCAGCCGCACAGCAGCAGCACACCTTTTCGGATAATAGTTCAGGACCACACCAACCGCCTGCCTACGTACTGGTGAAGCGTTCATATCGCGCTCATAGCTCATGCCATCGGGACCAGGCACCCCGAAATAGAAGCCTGTGGAAAATCCCCTGTTGTACACCAGTTCCAGACGCTTTTTCAATTCCTGTGCCTGCTCGTGCGTGTACAGACCATCCCGGCACGCATCCATCGCTTCACGGTAGCATCCGGAAACAGTAGCAGTGTAACTGGCATTCCGCAACCTGCCTTCCACTTTGAAGGCACAGACGCCTGTATCCATCAGTTCTGGCAGGTGTTCGATCATGCAGAGGTCTCTTGCGCTGAGCAGATATTTGCCGCCCAGTTCCACCTCTGCCCCGCGATCATCATGCAGCGTCCATGGCCACCGGCACGGCTGGGCGCAGTCGCCGCAGTTGGCAGACCTTCCGAGCAGATAGGCTGAAAGGTAGCAGCGACCGGATACTGCTTGACACATTGCGCCGTGCACAAAGACTTCGAGCTCAATATCGGTCTGCTGCCCAATCTCCACGATCTGGCGCATGCTGAGCTCCCGTGACAGTACCACGCGGCTTGCACCAAGTGTTTCATAGAATTCAGCCGCTCTTGCGTTGGATACGTTCGCCTGTGTGGATATGTGCACCCGAAGACCGCGGTCAAGAGCCGCACATATCACAGCAGGGTCATACGCGATTATTGCATCCACGCCCGCGTTGCCGGCTGTCTCGAGAACGCCCGCAAGCTCTGACAGATCATCCGGGTAAATCACAGTATTAACAGCCATATACGATCGCAGCCCGTAACCCTTCACAGTCTCTACAAAATCGCCGAGGCGGTCTATGGTAATCTCCTGCGCCCGTGCCCTGAGGCTGAACCTGTCCAGCGAAAAATAGACTGCGTCGGCGTTGTCTTTGCATGCTGAGAGTAGGGCGAGATTCCGCACGCCTATGACCAGTTCCGGAATCGGGCTCTGTCGCCCTGTGTTGCCCATGTGGTAGCGTGGGCGGGACTCGCTTAAATGAGTTGTCATCTGCACATAGGATTGAGGACCTATTGGCTTGGTGGCTGGCGGGGATGTACTGTTTGTACATAATTTCTGCTAATGTACTACGTAAGCTTTATGAGGGGGGAGTTTAAAGGCTGTGCGCATGGAGGGAAGGGAACTCCACCATGATCGGCACACGGTTTCACTTCTGACCGACCGTATCACCGATATGGCGGTGAACGTGGATCACGTTCACTTTTTTGTGAAGCACCCTCCGAAGTATTCCGTGAGCTATATAGCCAAGAGAATAAAAGAGAGGAGTAGTAGAGAACTGTGCAAGGCGTTTATACATCTTAAAGAATGGTGCGAGTATTGGACTCTGTGCGCCATCCTGTTTACATGGCTCGGTGTGTCATGGAGGGGATGTTGCGGAGAGATACATACCGAATCGGTAGAATGTAAAAACGCTATGTGCATGCCTTGGACTTAAGTCCGGGGTTTAGTGACTTAAAAATAAAAGGTGGTTGATCGAAGATGAATACAAAACACAAGGTATTATTGGTGGGCATTGGTCTTTTGCTATTTTGTGCTTTCGTTGGAACATCGTCAGCAAAGGTAATAACGGTGGACGACAGCGGTGGGGCGGATTTTACAAAGATTCAGGATGCGATAGATGTCGCAAATGACGGAGATACTATTTATACATATAATGGAACATATAATGGAAATCTTTATATATGGAAGTCACTAACTCTTCAGGGCGAAAATTCAAAAGAAACTTTTGTTAAATTAATTCAAAACGACAGTTCTAATGTTGTAGTAGCAGGTACAGAAGGCGTCACAATTTCTGGATTTACAATGATAAGTAATAAGTCATTATTCAATCCCGAAAAGACTCATTTAAGCGGTATTGAACTATATCATGTGAATAAGTGCAATATATCTAACAATATAGTTTCAGATTTCTGGGGCGGTATTGGAGGAAGTAGATTCAGTTTCTGCAACTTTACAGGTAATGATATTTCAAATAACTCGTATGGAATTTACGTTTGGAATTGTAGTTATAGTAACATAGCAGGTAATAGAGTATATTTAAATGA